>NZ_AYWQ01000005.1:0-255147 GCF_000502415.1 Mesorhizobium sp. LNHC229A00 | reverse complement strand
CGCCGATATGGCCGGTGAGGAAGTGCAGGAACTGGCGTGAATCGCGCTCATACGCTTCGACGGTTGCCGGCGAGAGCCGGCGTTCGCGCGCCAGCATCTTCAGCCAGCTTTCGCGCGCGGCCTGGAGATCGGCTTTTGCCGGTATGAGGAATTCCTGCATGGGTTCTGTTCCGGTTCGCCACCATTTTCCGGCAGCCGGGTTAGGAAGCGGTGAAGAGCCCGTTATTGAAATGACCGCGAGGCGGCGCTAGAGCAGGACAAAGGATTTTCGCCCATGAGCAAGCCGCAGAACCCCGTCCAGATGGCCGTAATCGGCGCCGCGCACGGCATCAAGGGCGAACTCAGGGTGAAAACGTTCACCGGCGAGCCAATGGCGCTGGCGGATTATGGGCCGCTCTACGCCAGGGATGGACGAGCCTTTCAGATAACCGACATAAGGCCTGCCAACACCGTTGTCGTGGTGCGGTTCAAGGGTGTCAGCGACCGCAATGCGGCCGAGGCGCTCGCCGGCACGGAGCTGTTCGTTGATCGCTCGATGCTGCCCGACGATGGCGAGGAGGACGAATTCTACCATGCCGACCTGATCGGGCTGGAGATCCGGGATGATACCGGCGCCGCCATCGGCAAGGTTGTCGCGGTGCACAATTTCGGCGGCGGCGACATTCTCGATGTGACGCTCGCCGGGCGCAAAGGTGTGCTGATCCCGTTCACGCAAGCCGCCGTGCCTGCCGTGTCGGTCGCCGAGGGCTTTGTCCGCGTCGACCCGGTGGCGGCTGGACTGGTCGAGGACGAGGACGGCGAGGCGTCGCGCGAGGAGGATTTCGACCCCAAGGGCCGGCCGCGCGGACCGCGCGACGCCGGGGGCAACCGGTGAGTTTTGCCGCGTCGGTGCTGACGCTCTATCCCGAAATGTTTCCGGGCCCGCTTGGCCTGTCGCTGGCCGGGCGGGCGCTGGAGGCGGGCACATGGTCGCTGGATGCTATACAGATCCGCGACTTCGCCGCCGACAAGCACCGCACCGTCGATGACACGCCGGCCGGCGGCGGCGCCGGCATGGTGATGCGCGCCGATGTCCTGGCGAAGGCGATCGACCATGCCTCGCCGGAGGGCGATTTGCGTCCGCGCCTGCTGATGAGCCCTCGCGGCAAACCACTGACGCAGGCTCGCGTGCGCGAACTCGCCGCCGGGCCCGGTGCCGTCATCCTGTGCGGCCGCTTCGAAGGCGTCGATCAGCGAGTGATCGATGCGCGGGGACTGGAGGAAGTCTCGATCGGCGATTTCATCCTGTCCGGTGGCGAGCCGGCGGCGCTGGTGCTGCTCGACGCCGTGGTGCGGCTGTTGCCCGGGGTGATGGGCAATGCGGTCTCCGGGGACGAAGAGAGTTTCGAAAACGGCCTGCTCGAACATCCGCACTACACGCGACCGCAGGAATTCGAGGGCCGGGAGATTCCCGAAGTGCTGATCTCCGGCAATCACAAGAAGATCGCCGCGTGGCGCCGAGCGCAGTCGGAGACGCTGACGAAAGAGCGGCGACCCGATCTGTTCGGCGATCAGCCTTTGCTGAAGTAGTAAAAAGCCAGGAACAGGCCGACGGCGATGACGAAGCCGCGCACCACGTTCTGCGGTACGCGCTTGGCGATCCAGACGCCGGCATAGCCGCCCAGCGCGCCGCCCGGGATCATGACGATCGCCTCCGGCCAGGCGACGACGCCGCCGGAGACGAAGACGATGATGGCGACCGCCGCGATGACCACGGCCAGCATGTTCTTCAGCGCGTTCAGCCGATGGTAGTCGCCGGCCTGGGTCAGGCCGAGGGTGGCCAGCATCATCACGCCCATGCCGGCGCCGAAGAAGCCGCCATAGATGGCGGTGACGAATTGCGCCAGCGAGCCGGCGAGCGAGCAGACAGCCGCTTCGTGTCCGGGTTTCGGCGCCGGCTTCAGCCAAGGCCCGGCGGCAAACAGTGCCGTCGCGCCCAAAAGCAGCCACGGCACCAAGACGCGAAAGGACGGATTGTCGAGCGCCAGCAGGATCAGGGCGCCGGCTAGCGCGCCGACGGCCGAGATCAGGCAGAGCAGCAGCGCGCCACGCCAGAAGTGCCTGATGTCGGCCCAGTAGGCGAGGGTCGAGGTGATATAGCCGGGGAACTGGGTCACCGAGGAGGTGGCGTTGGCCACGATCGGGGGGACGCCGACCAGTGTCATGGCGCCGAAGGTGATGAAGGTGCCGCCGCCGGCGACCGCATTGGCGGCGCCTGACAGAAAGCCCGCCAGGAAGAGCAGGATGGCGTCGAAGACAGACATGGATGGCCGCCGTGAAGAAGTGTGCTATTCTGGCTTAGGAAGCTTGGTGGACAGACGCAACCCCGCACGGCAGGATTAAGATGGTGCCATGCTGGGAGCCATGCCGGCAAAAAATGCACGGGCAAGGCGTGACAAAGCGCCGAAATAGCTGTATGTGCCCGCCCGTACCGGCAAGAACAAATCTGCCGGACCCGTCAACAATGACGGTGTAGTCGCCCCTGTCCGATGTCTGGGAGACAAATGTCTTGGAGACAAAGGACATAGCCGAGCGGTCAATGGAACTGCAAGGCGAGCGTAGGGCGCTCTGACTGTCGGAAGAACAAGAAGTGGATTTTTAGATGGATCTCATCCGTCAGCTCGAGGCCGAACAGGCCGCCAAGATCGAAGCCAAGCGCAAGCTTCCCGAATTCCAGCCCGGCGACACCGTGCGCGTCCAGGTCCGCGTGACCGAAGGCACCCGCACCCGCGTCCAGGCTTATGAGGGCGTCGTCATCGCCCGCGCCGGTTCTGGCTTCCAGGAAAATTTCACCGTCCGCAAGATCTCCTACGGCGAAGGCGTCGAGCGCGTGTTCCCCGTCTACTCGCCGATGGTCGAAGGCGTCGAGATCGTGCGCCGCGGCAAGGTGCGTCGCGCCAAGCTCTATTACCTGCGCGATCGTCGCGGCAAGTCGGCCCGTATCTCGGAAAACACCGGCGTGCGCGCCCGCAAGCTGAATGATGAGGAGCGCGACGCGCTGAACGCCGAGAAGGCGCGCATCGAGGCCGAGAAGGTCGCAGCCGCCCAGGCACTGGCCGCCGAGACGGCAGCCAAGGAAGCCGCCGAGAAGAAGGCGGCCGCCGAGGCTGAAGCAGCCGCCAAGGCTGCCGCCGAAGCGACCCCGGCCGAATAAGGGTTCGACGAAGAATTTGAAAAAGGCGGCTTCGGCCGCCTTTTTTCGTTTCACCGAATTGTGAACGGGTTCATCCATCGGAGATGGCGGCGGCAATTGACGCCGAATCATATTGTGTACTAAATAATTGTACACAATTTAATTGGAGTATGGAAGATGGCACTCTACACCACGCAGGCCCAGGTGACGGGCGGTCGCGCCGGCCATGGCGAAACCAGCGACGGCCTGCTCAAGGTCGATCTGGCGATGCCCAAGGAACTCGGCGGACCGGGTGGCGCGACCAATCCCGAACAGCTCTTCGCTATCGGCTATGCCGCCTGCTTTGAAAGCGCGATCCGCTTTGTCGCGCGCAAGCAGAAGCTGCCGCTCGAAGATGCCGCGGTAGCGGCCACCGTCAGCCTGCTTCCCAATGGCGAGGGCTTCAAGCTCCGCGTCGCGTTGGCAGCGGAGACGAAAGGGCTTGATCAGGCGACGGCGGAAGCGCTTGTATCGGCAGCGCATCAGGTTTGCCCCTATTCGAATGCCATCAGGGGCAATATCGAGGTGGCGCTTTCGGTAAAGGCGACATGACGACAAAGGTCGAAACGAAAGCCAGAGAAGCCCCGGCGGAGGCCGCCGGGGCGCACCCAGTGCCACGGCTCGATCAACAGCTCTGTTTCGCGCTCTATTCGGCGAGCGGACTAATGACCAAGCTCTACCGGCCGTTGCTCGATCCGCTCGGCCTGACCTATCCGCAATATCTGGTGATGCTGGCGCTGTGGGAACGCGCGCCGAGCACCGTGGGCGACCTTGGCGAAGCGCTCGGCCTGGATTCAGCGACGCTGACGCCGCTGCTCAAGCGAATGGAAGCGGGCGGCCTCGTCACCCGCCGGCGCGATGCCGACGACGAGCGCCGGGTGCTGGTCGAGCCGACGGCCAAGGGCCAGGCGCTGCGCGCGACCATGAAGGATGTGCAGGCGGCGCTCGATTGCGGCATGCCGCTGGAGCGGGCTGAGCTCAAAACCCTTCACGGCACGCTCACCCGCCTTGTCGCGGGATTGCGCGAAGCCGCGACCGAGCAAGATTGATCGCGGCAAGGACTGTCCTCAAAAACCGCCCCCGGAAGCACTGGAATCCACGTCAACGCGCAAGGTCGCAGTGGACCCGTCTTGCAAGGCGCTTGCGGAAAGCTAAAGTCGGCGCCGATTTCTCTGCCGCGCAAGCATCGCGCGGCCAATCATTTCGGGGAGTGTGTCATGACCAAATCGAAAATGCTGCTGGCCGGCCTGTTGGCTCTGGTCCTGGCGCCCGTTGCCGCCTTCGCGCAAGCGCTGCCCGATCTCGGCGGCAAGAAGGTGGTGGTGGTGACCGAAAACGCCTATCCGCCGCTGCAGTTCATCGATGCCAAGACGGGAAAACAGATCGGCTGGGAATATGACGCTATGAACGAGATCGCCAAGCGGCTCAATTTCAAGGTCGAGTACCAGAACACCTCCTGGGATGCGATGATCCAGGCGGTCTCCGACAACCAGTACAACATCGGCATGACCGGCATCACGATCAAGGACGACCGCAAGCAGAAGGTCGACTTCTCCGATCCCTATATGCGCTCGGAACAATTCATGCTGGTGCGCGGCGATGAAAGCCGTTTCACCGACGCCAAGACCTTCGGCGCCTTCAAGGACGGGCTGATTGGCGCGCAGGCCGGCACCACGCCGTTCTACACCGCCGTCTACAGTGTGCTCGACGGCAATGAGCAGAACCCGCGCATCAAACTGTTCGAGACGTTTGGCGCCACCGTGCAGGCACTGAAATCCGGCGACGTCGATGTCGTGCTGACAGACGGCACCGCCGGCAAGGGTTATGTCGATGCTTCGGAGGGTAAGCTGAAGCTGATCGGCGGCCCGCTCGGCACCGAGGATTTCGGCTTCATCTTTCCCAAGGGATCCGACCTCGTGAAGCCGGTCAACGCGGCGATCGCGGCGCTGAAGGCGGATGGCACGCTGGATGCGCTGAACAAGAAGTGGTTCCTTGATTACAAGATGGGGCAGTGAGCCGTCTTGACGCGGGCGGAGCGCGTGAGGGAACTCGCGCTGAGTTTGCGTCTGGGGGACGCCTGGGCGCCATCCTTCGATACTCTTTACGCCGCCTAATGGCAGCCCCCACCATCTCCAAACCCGACTTCCCCTGGTGGCTCGCTGTTGCCGGTATCCTTGCGCTGGCCGCTGCCCTCGCCATCGCCGCCAGCGATCTCTATGCGCAGGTCTTCGCCACTGTCGCCAAGGGCATCGGCATCACCGTCTTCGTGACCGTGATCGCCTTCGTCCTGGCGTCGGTGATCGGCCTCGGCATCGCTTTGATGGGACTGTCGGGTTCGGCCTGGCTGCGGCAGATCGCGCGCTTCTATGTCGAGATCATTCGGGGCGTGCCGATCCTGGTGCTGCTGTTCTGGATAGCCTTTGCCGGCGCGCCGGCCTTCGTCGCGGCCTGGAACGGGCTGACCGCGCCATTGCAGAATGCCGGCGTCCTCGGCGAATTGCTGGTGCGTGACGTGTCGTTGCTGTGGCGCGCCATCATGGCGCTGACCATCGGCTATTCCGCTTTCATCTCCGAGGTTTTTCGCGCCGGCATCCAGTCGGTCGAGAAAGGTCAGATCGAGGCGGCCAAGGCACTCGGGCTTTCGCGCACGCAGCGTTTCCGACTGATCGTGTTTCCGCAGGCCATCCGCACCATTTTGCCGCCGCTCGGCAACGACTTCGTCGCCATGGTCAAGGATTCCTCGCTGGTCTCGGTGCTCGGCGTCGCCGACATCACGCAGATGGGCAAAATCTACGCCGCCGGCTCGTTCCGCTTCTTCGAGACCTATTCGATAACAGCCTACATCTATCTCATCCTCACCGTTGGCCTGTCGCTGGCGCTCAGGGCGCTGGAGCGGCGTTTGCGCCGCCAGCACGAGCGATAGAAGTCCGGCGCGGGCCGGGCTACGATCGCCATGAGACGCTCGGGAGGATGCAGGCGATGAATGTCGACAAGGCCAACGCGGCACTGGATTCGGTCTATTCGGCCGACACACCGGAAGGGCTGGCCAAGGCTTATGCCGACTGGGCAGCGACCTATGACAGCGAGACCGCTTCGCTCGGGTATCTGCTGCCGTTCCTGATCACCGCCTGGGTGGCGCGACATGTGCCGGCGGGCGAAGGCCCGCTGCTCGATGCCGGCTGCGGCACCGGCCTGTCGGCGCCGTCGCTGAAGGCGCTGGGCTACGGCGAGATCGCCGGGCTCGACCTCTCCGACGACATGCTCAAGATCGCCGGCAGCCGCAATGCCTACAGGGATTTGAAAAAGGCGATGCTCGGCGGTCCGCTGCCCTGGCCGGACGGGCACTTTCGCGCCTTCTTCTCCACCGGTGTGTTCACCATCAGCCATGCGCCGGCCACCGGCCTGCGCGAGCTTGTCCGCATCACTCGAAAGGGCGGCCACGCCATCTTCACCGTGCGCGACCAGGTGTTTGAGAGCGGCGGATTCCAGGCCGTGTCCGACGAATTGGAGCAGGCGAGAAAATGGCGGCCGGTCGAGCAAAGTCCGTGGTTCCGCTGCTATGCGATCGCCGAGCCGGATGCGCTGGTGAAGACTTTTGTGTTCGAGGTGATGTAAGCCGAGGGAAGAAGTGCTGGCGACACGTCGCAATTGCCGAAAAGCCAAAACATTGCTATCTAGCCCGCCATGGAAAAGCTTTTCAGCGATCCGGCCTACAAGGGTTTCGTGCTGCAGGACAGAAAACGCCTGCCGTCGCGCTTTTCCGCGCGCGTGTCCGGCGCCCTGACCAGCCGACTTCGCTGATCCCTGACGGCCGGCCGCGGGCTTGCGGCATCAGCTCTTTCCCATTCTCATATCGACGGATTTACGCACATGAGCGCACCGCGCACCCTCTACGACAAGATTTTCGACGACCATGTCGTCGACCGCCAGGACGACGGCACCTGCCTGCTCTACATCGACCGCCACCTCGTCCATGAGGTGACCAGCCCGCAGGCCTTCGAAGGCCTGCGCATGAGCGGCCGGAAAGTCCGTCACCCGGAAAAGACGCTGGCTGTCGTCGACCACAACGTCTCGACCTCGCCCGAGCGCAAGTTCGGCATCAAGAACGAGGAAAGCCGCATCCAGGTCGAAGCGCTGGCCAAGAACGCCAGGGATTTCGGCGTCGAATATTATTCGGAGAACGATATCCGCCAGGGCATCGTCCACATCATCGGCCCCGAGCAGGGCTTTACCTTGCCCGGCATGACCATCGTCTGTGGCGACAGCCACACCTCCACGCATGGCGCTTTCGGCGCGCTGGCGCATGGTATAGGCACGTCGGAAGTCGAGCATGTACTGGCAACGCAAACGCTGATCCAGCGCAAGGCCAAGAACATGCTGGTGCGCGTCGATGGCGTGCTGCCGGAAGGCGTCACCGCCAAGGACATCATCCTTGCCATCATCGGCGAGATCGGCACCGCCGGCGGCACCGGCTATGTCATCGAATATGCCGGCGAGGCGATCCGTGCGCTGTCGATGGAAGGCCGCATGACGATCTGCAACATGTCGATCGAGGGCGGCGCGCGCGCCGGCCTGATCGCGGCCGACGAGACCACCTTCGCCTATGTCAAGGACAAGCCGCGCGCGCCGAAGGGCGCTGCCTGGGACGCGGCGCTCGAATACTGGAAGACGCTGCAGACCGACGAAGGCGCGCATTTCGACAAGGTGATCGTGCTCGACGCGGCCAAGCTGCCGCCGATCGTCTCCTGGGGCTCCTCGCCCGAGGATGTCGTCTCCGTGCAGGGCATCGTGCCGAACCCGGAAGACATCACCGACGAGAACAAGCGCACCTCCAAGCTGCGAGCGCTCGACTATATGGGCCTGACGCCGGGGACGAAGATCACCGACATCACGCTCGACCGCGTCTTCATCGGCTCCTGCACCAACGGTCGTATCGAGGATCTGCGCGCCGTCGCCAAGGTGGTCGAGGGCAAGACGGTCAGCCCGCATGTCGATGCCATGATCGTGCCGGGCTCCGGCCTGGTCAAGGAGCAGGCCGAAGCCGAGGGGCTGGACAAGATCTTCCGCGCCGCCGGGTTCGACTGGCGCGAGCCGGGCTGTTCGATGTGCCTGGCCATGAACGACGACCGGCTGAAGCCGCATGAGCGCTGCGCCTCGACCTCGAACCGCAATTTCGAGGGCCGCCAGGGCTTCAAGGGCCGCACCCACCTGGTGTCGCCGGCCATGGCGGCGGCGGCGGCGATTGCCGGCCACTTCGTCGACATTCGCGACTGGAAATAAGCCAGGCTGGACTTGACCCGAACCTTGCGGCTCGGGTCAAGTCTTCCTGTCGCGCCGGATGAGTTCGTGGAATTCCTCGCGGCGACCAGGTTCGTCCGCCGCGACCACGAGCGCCAACTGCTCTTCGTCGAAGAGCTTGAACCACTCGTCCCATTCGACAAGCTCATAGCCGCCGGCGTTGACGGGCCGTTCCGGCTGGTCCTGGTCCTGATAGGCGTGCTGGCCGAAGACCAGCCTAAGCATGGGCTGCGTCCCAGCCTCTGGCGATATGTCGACGATTGCGGGAAAGCCGGCACGCCCGGCAGCCCATGAACGGATTGCATCGTGGTCGGTCAATGTGATCGTGTCGGCCATGGCCTGCTCCTGGATTGTGGATTCAGGAACGCTTCCGACAGCACCGGGTTCCCGCAAACATACGGCGCCGACAGCCCAGGCTTAACGGCTTGTTTGGGCTTGCCCGATAAGGTCTTCCGCGACGTCAGCAGAGGGGAAGTCACGGTCCTTTGGACACCGGCCTGTTCATAGCGTTGCTCAATCCGACGATCGCGCTGGCGCTCGGCGCGGCCTTCCTCATGCTGTGGTTCCACCAGCGTCATCGCCCCTATCTGGCCGTGCTGGCGCTCAGTTACTGCGTCTCGGCGCCCGGCTTCCTGTTCCAATATTTCACCTTGCCCATCGGTGTGACGCTGACCAAGCTGGTCTCGAACCTCTGCTTCACCATCGCCGCCTGTTGCCTGTCCGGCGCCATCATCGCCCGCTACGGCAGGAAGGTGCCCGGCGCGGGGATCGCCGTGCTGGCGGGCGGCGGCCTTGCGGCATTCGCGTGGTTCCTGTTCGTCACCCCGGATCTCACCTGGCGGATCCTGGCGATGAATTTCGGTTTCGGCGGCGTCAGCCTGCTCGTCGCCGCCGAACTGCGTCCGGTGCGCAACAATGGTCCGACAGAAAAGATCCTGTTTGTGCTGTCGCTGCTGTCCAGCGTCAATTTCTTCGTGCGCACCCTGGCGGTCGTCATCGCGCACGGGCCCTTCGCCAGCTATGACGGTTTCTACGGCTCGTCCTACTGGACGACGGCGCTGCTGTCGCACGCGCTGCTGTCGCTGCTGATCGCGCTTTGCCTCTTCACCGCCGCCGCGCTCGACGTGATGAAGGCGCTGAAGACCGAGACCCATACCGATCCGCTTTCGGGGCTGCTCAACCGCCGGGGTTTCGAGGAGCGCGCCGCCATGCTGCTGCAGCGTTGCGCCGCGGCCAAATTCCCGGTGGCGCTGGTGCTGGCCGACCTCGACCATTTCAAGGCGCTCAACGATATGCACGGGCATGCCGCCGGCGACCGCGTGATCGCGGATTTTGCCGGGAAGCTGCGCTCGGCCACGGGAGCACGAGGTGCCGCGGGGCGCATCGGCGGCGAGGAATTCGCCGTGCTTTTGCCGCTGACCGATCTCGCCGCGGCGCGGCTGTTCGCCGAGGCGGTGCGCACACTCTATTCGGCTGGCGGCGTCGACGGGCTTCCCGCCGGCACCAAGGTCACCGCCAGCTTCGGCGTGGCGGCCCGCAGCGGCGAGGAGACGCTGGAACCGTTGATGAGACGGGCCGACGAGGCGCTTTACAAGGCCAAGAAAAACGGTCGCGACAGCGTGCGCCTCTCCTATGAGCGACCGGAGACGGTGTTCGTGCCGGAGCCGCTCAGGGCCAGCTGACCGCCGCGTCCGCGCTTCGCGTTAACGTCTTTTTCGCCCGTCGATGTTTAGCTGTCGGCGGGGGTCTGAGGATAGATGAGCGGCGCCAACTTCATCCTGTTGATCAATCTGGCGATTGCCGGCCTGCTGGCGGCATCCTTCATGGCTGTCTCGTTCCACGATGCCGGCCGCGCGCCGGCGCGCTGGCTGGCGTCAGCCTATGTCCTCGGCGTGGTCTATTCAGCGATCGAATTCAGCATTCCGGCCTTCAACGATGCGCGGCTTCCCGTGGTTACGGCCTTTGCCGTCTTCCTCGGCGCCACCATAGCCTTCAACGGCGGACTTGCCCGCAAATATGGCGTGGCGCCGCCATGGACGCCGATGCTGTTCTTCCTGGCCGCAACCACCATCGCGGTCTATTTCGTGCAGGATCTGCCGCGCCAGTCGCTCACCCGCATCATGGCCTACCAGCTGCCCTACGCCGCCATGCAGTTCGTTGGCCTTGGCATCGTCTGGACGTCCAGGCAAAGCCGCGGTCGGCTCGATCTGATCTTGATGGCGGTGCTGGCGGCCAGCGGCCTGCAGTTTGCCTCAAAGCCGTTCATCGCGCATGCGCTCGGCGGCTGGGGCGCCAATCCGCAGGCCTATCTGCAAAGCAGCTATGCGCTGGTGTCGCAGTCGCTGGGCACTGTCTTTGCCTTGGCGCTGGCGCTGCTGACGCTGGGCATTCTCGTTCGCGATGTGCTTGCCGAAGTGACGTCGAAGTCGGAGGTGGACACGCTGTCGGGCCTGCTCAACCGTGGCGGCTTCACGCGTCATGCGGAACTGGCCGTACACGACGCCAGGCGCCTGGGCGTGCCGGTGGCGATGGTCATCGCCGATCTCGATCATTTCAAGTCCGTCAACGACAGCTTCGGCCATGCGTCCGGCGACCGGGTGATCGAGGCCTTTGCCGGCCTGCTGCGAGAAGCGGCCGAGGGCCATCACGTGCTTGGCCGCATCGGTGGCGAGGAGTTCGCCGTTGTCCTGACAGGCGCCAACCTTGCAGCCGCCCGGCTGTTCGCGGAAGGCACCCGCCACGCCTTCGGCGCATTGCCTATCAGCGGGTTGCCGGCCGACAACCGCTGCACGTCGAGCTTCGGCATTGCCGAGCTCCACGTGAGCGAAGGCTTTTCCGACCTGATGCGGCGCGCGGATGAAGCGCTCTACCTGGCAAAGAACGCCGGGCGCGACTGCGTACGTGTCTCCACCGGGCCAGCCGATGGGCTGGCGGTGGTCAAAATCGGCCAAGCCCGCATCAACGGCAGGGGCTGAGCTCCGGCATTTCGCCGTCGGACAGGCCGTACATATAGGAGCGGCCCTTGACGAACACTGGTGGGCGATAGCAGTCCCCTTCGCCCGATATGTCGTCGGATTCGTCTTGGTAGATCACCTTGGGCTGGCCGGCGCTGGTGTAGTCGGACAATTGCCTGGCCAGCTTGCCTTCGCCGACGATGATGCGCTTGTAGCCGGCTGCGCTGTCGATGACGAGATTGCCGAAGGAATCGGCGTAGACGCGGTCATGATGGCGCAAGCCGGCCTCGGCCGGCGCGGCCACCGTGACGGCAAGCGCTGCCAGCGTGAGGGCCGCGAGGCTTGTCCGCACTGATTTGGTCCGCACTGATTTGGCCCGCTCTGATTTCGACCGCATGTCGCTCTCCCTGTGTCGGCGCGAGAGAGATCGCGCCCCGATCTGATCCGAATCGGAAATTAACCTTTTCTTAACCTTTGTTAAGGGGAGGAGCGGCCCGACGACCGTTTCTTAATGAACATGGTTAATTTCGCGGGCGCCGCCGATGTCCCCAATGGGTCGACATGGCCGGTCTAATCCGGGGTAAACTTGATCTTGGCGCGCCGCGTGGCTAGCGTGCCCGGCCATGAGGGGGCAGCACATGATGTTTGACCGAACGCTTCGGGTGTCGTTCGCTATTCCGCTGCTTCTCGCGGCTGGAGCCTGTGTGCCGGAGGACGGCGCGCCCAAGGCCGCCAACACAGCGACACCCCTGGTGGCGCCTGCCGCTCCCGTCCAGCAACAGTCCGCGCGACCGGCGACCAAGATCACCACCGATCTCACCGCCCCGCGCTTCACCACGGGCACTGCCACCTACAGATGCGGCAATGGCGGCATGATCACCATTCAAAACCTCGGCACGTCGCTGCGCGTGGTCGGCCAGGAGGGCGTCACCGAGGAGTTCGCGGCGTCACCGGCAAACCAGAGCAGCCGGTACCAAGCGGTCACGCATGACGCAATCGTGATCGACGGACGCGAGGCGCTGGTGATGAAGAGGGGGTCCACACCGCGGACCTGCACCCGGTGAGACACAAATCTCGACACGGCCGCGCCCCTATCCAGACATGCTGCACTGCAGCGATATCGAGCCGGCTTCGGCCGCTCCACCCGCTAATCGATTGAAGCCGTATCCGACCTTTTAGTCAGACTAAATTACGTTTTCGAAACGGTTTTCTGGCTTTGACGCGGTGCAAAAAGAGCATTAGAAACCGGCTGTCCGAAGTCGCAACCGGAAGCGGCAATGCCGCATTTCCACCTGAGCGGCAGACGCCGAACTGGGGCAGCCATGAGCAAATCACCAGCCACCCAAGCCAGACGCGAAAGGCCGCTGTCGCCGCACCTGAGCGTGTACCGGCCGCCGATCACCATGACGATGTCGATCATCCACCGCATCACCGGGGGCGCGCTTTACTTCGGCACGCTGCTGGTTGCCGTCTGGCTGATGGCGGCGGCATCCTCGCAGCCGGCTTTCGATTGGGTGAACTGGGCCTTCGGCACATGGCTCGGGCGGCTGATCCTGTTCGGCTATAGCTGGGCGCTGATGCATCACATGCTCGGCGGTGTCCGCCATCTGATCTGGGACACCGGCGCCGGGCTTGAAAAGCACGCCGCCTCGAGGATCGCCTGGGCGACGCTTGCCGGCTCGATTCTGCTCACGCTGCTGATCTGGGTCGCCGGCACCATGGCGCGGGGAGCCTTGTGATGAGTGCGAAGAACACCGACATGCGCACCCCGCTGGCCAGGGTGCGCGGCCTGGGCTCTGCCCGCGAAGGCACCGGGCATTTCTGGCGCCAGCGATTGACGGCGATCGCCAACATCCCGCTGATCCTGTTTTTCACCGGGTTCCTGATCGCGCTCAACGGCGCCGGCTATGCACAGGTGCGGGCAGCGCTCGCCAACCCGTTCGTGGCGCTGGTGATGGCCCTGGTGCTCATCTCGCCGCTCTATCATATGCGTATCGGCATGCAGGTGATCATCGAGGACTATGTGCATGGCGAAGGCATGAAGCTGGCGCTGATCGCCCTCAACACATTCTTCACCATAGCAGTCGGCGTCGCTTCGCTCTTCGCCCTGCTGAAACTGGCATTCGGAGGCTGAAGTCTTGGCCCAGGACACGAAATCAGCCAACACATCAGGCTATACCTTTGTCGATCACAAGTTCGACGTGGTCGTCGTCGGCGCCGGCGGCGCCGGGCTTCGCGCCACGCTTGGCATGGCCGAACAGGGCTTGCGCACCGCCTGCATCACCAAGGTGTTCCCGACCCGCTCGCACACGGTTGCCGCGCAAGGCGGCATCGCCGCGTCGCTGTCCAACATGGGCCCGGATTCCTGGCAGTGGCACATGTACGACACCGTCAAGGGCTCGGACTGGCTGGGCGATGTCGATGCAATGGAATATCTGGTGCGTGAAGCCCCGGCCGCCGTTTACGAACTCGAACATTACGGCGTTCCGTTCTCGCGCACCGAAGAGGGCAAGATCTACCAGCGGCCGTTCGGCGGCCACATGATGAACTATGGCGACGGGCCGCCGGTGCAGCGCACTTGTGCGGCCGCCGACCGCACCGGCCATGCCATCCTGCACACGCTCTACGGCCAGTCGCTGAAGAACAACGCGCAGTTCTTCATCGAGTATTTCGCGCTCGATCTGATCATGGAACCGGACGGCACCTGCACAGGCGTCGTAGCGTGGAATCTGGACGACGGCACCATCCACCGCTTCTCGGCCAAGATGGTGGTGCTGGCGACCGGCGGCTATGGGCGCGCCTATTTTTCGGCGACCTCGGCGCACACCTGCACCGGCGACGGTGGCGGCATGGCGGCGCGGGCGGGGTTCCCGTTGCAGGACATGGAGTTCGTGCAGTTTCACCCGACCGGAATCTATGGCGCCGGCTGCCTGATTACCGAGGGCGCGCGCGGCGAGGGCGGCTATCTCGTCAACTCCGAGGGCGAACGCTTCATGGAGCGCTACGCACCGTCGGCCAAGGACCTCGCCTCGCGTGATGTCGTCTCGCGCTGCATGACGCTGGAAATTCGCGAGGGCCGCGGCGTCGGCAAGGCCAAGGACCACATCTTCCTGCACCTCGATCATCTCGATCCGGCGGTCTTGCACGAAAGGCTTCCAGGCATTTCGGAGTCGGCGAAAATCTTCGCCGGCGTCGACCTGACTAAGGAGCCGATCCCGGTGCTGCCGACGGTGCACTACAATATGGGCGGCGTGCCGACCAATTATTGGGGCGAGGTGCTCAATCCAACCGCGGACAACCCCGACCGGGTCTCGCCCGGCCTGATGGCGGTCGGCGAGGCCGGTTGCGCTTCCGTGCACGGCGCCAACCGGCTTGGCTCGAACTCGCTGATCGACCTCGTGGTGTTCGGCCGCGCCGCGGCGATCCGCGCCGGCCAGGCCATTGACCGCAAGGCGGCGATCCCGTCGCCCAACCAGGCTTCGGTCGACAAGATCATGGATCGCTTCGACCGGCTCCGCCACGCCAACGGCTCGACGCCGACGGCTGTCCTTCGTGAAAAGATGCAAAAGGCGATGCAGGAAGATGCCGCGGTGTTCCGCACGCAGGAATCTCTCGAAAGCGGCTGCAAGCGTATTTCGGAAATCTGGACCGAGCTCAAGGATGTCAAAGTCTTCGACCGCTCGATGATCTGGAACTCGGACCTGGTCGAGACTCTGGAACTGGAAAACCTGATGGCCAACGCCATCACCACCGTCTATGGCGCCGAGGCGCGCAAGGAGAGCCGTGGCGCGCATGCTCGGGAAGATTTTTCCGCACGCGACGACGCCAACTGGCGCAAGCATACGCTCGCCCATCTCAGCGAGGACGGCACGGTGACGCTGACCTATCGGCCGGTGCATACCGAACCGCTGCTGGCCGAAAAGGACGGCGGCATCAGTCTGGCCAAGATTGCGCCGAAGGCCAGGGTGTACTGAGGATGGCGACGGCGGCGGGATATTCCGGTACGCCCCTTGCGGCCAAGCTCGGCCTGAAGGATGGGATGATTGCCGCCTTCATCGCACTGCCGCCCGAACTCGCGGACCTCGCCGAGGCTGTCGATTTTGCCTACGTCGACCGGCTGGCCGATTGGTCCGACATTTCGGGCGCTGTGCTGAAATACGACGCCGTCCACGCCTTCACGAGACAGCGCGCCGAGATCGAGGAGCGCCTCGGCGCACTCGAGACGGCGATCAAGCGCGACGGCATGGTCTGGGTTTCCTGGCCAAAGAAGGCCTCGAAAGTGGCCACCGACGTCACCGAGGGCGTTGTCCGCGCTGAAGCGCTCAAGCTCGATCTTGTCGACGTCAAGGTCGCCGCCGTGAACGAAATCTGGTCCGGGCTGAAGCTCGTCATCCGAAAGGACCTGAGGTAATGGTCGAACTCACACTCCCAAAGAACTCGAAGGTCCAGCAGGGCAAGACCTGGCCGAAGCCGGAGGGCGCCACCAATCTCAGAGAATACCGCATCTATCGCTGGTCGCCGGACGACGACGAGAACCCGCGCATGGACACCTATTTCGTCGACATGGACGATTGCGGGCCGATGGTGCTCGACGCGCTGCTGTGGATCAAAAACAAGATCGACCCGACGCTGACCTTGCGCCGCTCCTGCCGCGAAGGCATTTGCGGTTCCTGCGCCATGAACATCGACGGTTCGAACACGCTCGCCTGCACCAAGGGCTGCGACGACATATCGGGCGCGGTCAAGATCTACCCGCTGCCGCATATGCCCGTGATCAAGGACCTGGTGCCCGATCTTACCAATTTCTACGCCCAGCACGCCTCCATCGAGCCATGGCTGAAGACGGTGTCGCCAACGCCGGCCAAGGAATGGTTGCAGAGCCACGAGGACCGAGAAAAGCTCGACGGGCTCTACGAGTGTATATTGTGCGCCTGCTGCTCGACCTCGTGCCCGAGTTACTGGTGGAACGGCGACCGCTATCTCGGCCCGGCGACGCTGCTGCAGGCCTATCGCTGGCTGATTGACAGCCGCGACGAGGCCAAGGGGGAACGGCTCGACAATCTCGAAGACCCGTTCCGGCTCTATCGCTGCCACACCATCATGAACTGCGCGCAGACCTGCCCGAAGGGGCTCAATCCCGCGAAGGCGATCGCCGAGATCAAGAAGATGATGGTGGAGAGAAGGGTTTAGTCCGGCAGCACGGAGGACGCTGTCCCGCCAAACTCGAAAGCATAGCCAATCTCATGAGCGAAGACCTTCCCATCCTCTCTCCTGCCGAAGCCCGCGTGCTCGGCTGCCTGATCGAGAAGAAAGAGCTGACGCCGGACGTCTATCCGCTGACGCTCAACGCCGCACTTGCCGCCGCCAACCAGAAGACGGCGCGTGAGCCGGTCATGGCGCTGGAACAGACGGAGGTGCATAGGGCGCTGAAACTGCTTGAGCAGAAGGGACTTGTACGGCAGATGTTCGGTTCGCGCGTGGAGCGCTACGAGCATCAGATGGCGCAGCGTTTCTCGCTGACCACGCCGCAGACCGCGTTGCTCGGTCTGCTCTTGCTGCGCGGACCTCAGACGGCACATGAGCTCCTGGCGCGCGCTGAGCGCATGGCGCGGTTTTCATCGATCGAAGACCTGCGCGGCGAACTCGACATGCTGATCGGCCGCCGGCCGCCATTGGTCCAGGAAATCCCGCGCGGGCCGGGCCAACGCGAGGACCGCTACGTGCATCTCCTCGGCGGTCCGGTGGATGTTGCCGTCCTCTCGGCTCAGCGCAGTGCGCCGGCCGCGCCGGCCTCCAATCTGGAAGCGAGGTTGGAGGCGCTGGAGCAGGAAGTCGCGGCCCTTCGCGCCCGGCTTGACGCGCTGGGCGGTTGAGGCCGCCAATCCGAGACGTCGACGGGACGGCCCCCTCTGTCCTGCCGGGCATCTCCCTCACGATGGGCCAGATTGGATGCTGCAACCGCTTCCGCCAATCTCCGATGCAGAAACGCCGGCCCCGGAGCCGGCGTTTGTCACTTCAGGCCAAACCCTTCAGCCAAGCCTGGCGTCGAGCGAAACCTTGATCGCGCCGAGCGCTTGAGAGACCGGGCATTCGGCCTTGGCCTTCTCGGCCAGTTCCTTGAACTTCGCCGCATCGATGCCGGGCACCTTGCCGACCAGGGTGATGGCGCTGCCGGTGATGCCGGTGCCGGGAACCAGCGTCACCACGGCCTTGGCGTCGAGTTCTTGCGCCGGCGTGCCGTTTTCGGCGAGGAAATGCGAGAGCTGCATGGCGTAGCAGCCGGCATGGGCGGCCGCGATCAGTTCTTCCGGATTGGTGCCGGATTTGCCGCTTTCGTCCTCGAAGCGCGCCTTGAACGAATAGGGCGTACCCTTCAGGGTTCCGCTCTGCGTGTCGAGCGTGCCCTTGCCCTCTTTCAAATTGCCTTTCCAGACGGCGTTTGCGGTGCGGTCCATGAAGTCCTCCTGGGTTGTCGTGAACTTGTCCTGGGTGAGCCAGCGTCCGGCCAACTATAGCGCGGACGTGGGCGAAGACCACTGCGCTGTTTGGACCACGGCACGATGACGGCCTTTTCCGCCGAAAAAATACCCATGCAAAAATGTCGGCTTCCATCCGGGCCGCTCGTCCTGCGGGCGGCCACGGGATTTGTGGCCGGATGGAGGTTCACATGGACAATCTGTTTTTCGCGCTGTGGAAGAGGCCAGGCCGCGGGCCTGAGCGACAGGAGGACTTCTGGCTGGACCCGCCGGCGTCCGGCCTCGGCAGGCTGCTGGCGGCCCTTGCCATCATCACGGTCGCGGCATGCCTTCTCGACCATGCGGCAACGGTCGCGGGCAAGGCTGACATGGTTGTCGCCGCAGCCTATGGTTTGTCACAAGAAGGAAGCTCGAGATGAAATATGTCTGCCTGGTCTATGGTGAGGAAAAAGACCTGCATGCGCTGACCGCCGAGGGTGCCGCCAAGCTCGATGCCGACTCGCTGGCCTTTGACAGGTCATTGGATCAACAAGGCAAGCTGATCATCGCGCAGGCACTGCAATCGGTGAAGACGTCGAAGACCGTACGGCGGCGCAAGGGCAAGCAGCTGGTCACCGACGGGCCGTTCGCAGAAACGAAGGAGCAGTTGCTCGGTTTCGTCATGATCGAAGCGCAGGATTTCGACGAGGCGCTGGACATCGCCAGTGAGATTCCCCTGGCCGAAATCGGCACGATCGAGGTGCGCGCGATCTACAACGTGCCGGGGTCATAATTCCCTGTCATGCGCTCACTTGGAAACCAGTGCGTTCTGTTGAGCGAACGTCTCGTCTTGCCGGGACTCAATTTCTTGCGTGTTGAAGCAAGCCACGAGTTCTCCTATCGTCGCCCCAAGACTTTAGGGGATTTGGACATGCCTTTCCTGATTGCTGCCCTTGGCGTGCTCGGAGCGGCGGCATTGTGGTGGTACCGGATGAAGGCTATGAACGACGCCGCGCGGGAGGTCGCCGAAGTCGTCGGGCGCGTTCAAGGCAACATCAGGCGCAAGAAGCTGCGCAAGCAGGCCGCACTCTCGCCGCTGACGGCGATCGATGATCCGGTCGTGGCGGCCGCGACGCTGATCACCGCGATCGTTTCGGAAGATGGTCCTGTTCTGCCGCGGCGCGAGGCCGTCATTCGCGAGGTGATTTCGCAGATCGCGGCCGGGCCGAAGAAGACCGACGAGGCGGTCGTCTACGCCAAGTGGGCCGCGTCGCAGATAGACGACACGACCATCGTCATCGACAAGCTGGCGCCCTTCCTGCGCGAACGCCTCGACCCGAACGAACGGGACGATCTGCTGCAAATGCTGAACCGGGTGGCTCAGGGCGGAGAGCAGAGCCTTAAGATACCCGACCAGCGCATGCTGCGACTGCGCCAGAAGCTTGGTTTTGAAGTGAACTGAGATCGCCTCGGCGATTGGCGCGAAACTCCCGCGGCATAGTCATCCCATGGCGGAGCAAGGAGCGGAGCGACGCGGCGCAGGCCACAGCCCGCGACGTTAAGTCAGCGAGACGATCAGATCGCCTCGCCCTTTAGCAACCTCGGCGTGCCGGACGACAGTCCCGATGCCTGGCGGATGAAGAACTCCTTCAGCCGTGGCATACGCTCGACGAGACCGAGACCGATGTCGCGGACGGTGCGCAGCGGGGTGATGTCGTTGGAAAACAGCCGGTTCAGCACATCGGTCGTGATGCCCATCTGCACGGTGTCGAAACGCCGCCATTGCTGGTAGCGTTCCAGCACGTCGAGCGCGCCGATGTCCTGACCTAGCCGGTCGGCCTCGACGATCACCTCGGCAAGAGCGGCCACATCCTTGAAGCCGAGATTGAGGCCCTGGCCGGCGATCGGATGGATGCCGTGAGCGGCATCGCCGGCAAGCGCTATGCGCGGTGCCACGAAGGCGCGCGCGATGGTGAGACCCAGCGGCCAGGCGCGCGGCTTGTCGGCGACGCGGATCTCTCCAAGCTTCAGCCCAAAACGCTGTTCAAGTTCGTGTTCGAAGACGAGATCGTCGCCTTCGACGAGCGTTTTCGCATCTTCCGCCCGTTCGACCCAGACGATCGACGAGCGGTTGGTGCCGTCCTCGCCGGGTGTCAGGGGCAGCGTGGCGAACGGGCCGGCGGGCAGAAAATGCTCTTCGGCGCGGCCGTTATGCGGGCGTTCATGTGCCACGGTGCAGACGATGCCGGACTGACCATATTCCCACTTGACCGTCTTGATGCCGGCCATGTCGCGCAGTTTGGAATTGACGCCATCGGCGGCAACGAGCAACCGCGTCTCCAACGTGGCGCCGTCGGCCAGATGCACCGACATGCCGGCCCCATCGGTCTCAAAACCTTGCACCGCCACGCCTTCGATGATGTCGATGCCGAGCTTTTCGGCTTTGGCCCGCAAGGCGCCGTTCAACGCCCTGTTGGCGACCATATGCGCGAAGGGCTCACCCGGCGCCACCTCGCCGCCGAAGGTCAGGAAGACCGGGCGCACCGGATCGGCGCTGCGTGAATCGGTGATGATCATCTCGGTGATCGCCTGCGCCTTCGGCGCGATCTCGGCCCAGATACCGAGCTGGTCGAGCATGCGGCACGCCGCCGCGGCGATGGCGGAAGCGCGGCCATCCCTTTCCCAGGAACCGGCGGGCGCCGCGTCGAC
Organism: Mesorhizobium sp. LNHC229A00; assembly: GCF_000502415.1. NCBI lineage: Bacteria > Pseudomonadati > Pseudomonadota > Alphaproteobacteria > Hyphomicrobiales > Phyllobacteriaceae > Mesorhizobium > Mesorhizobium sp. LNHC229A00. Next base: position 234,520 of record NZ_AYWQ01000005.1, on the reverse strand, counting down.
CAGCGCCACGGCGAGGCCCGGGCGGGCCTGTTTCAGCGAGACCGCGGCGGCTAGGCCGACATATCCGGCACCGGCGACGAGGACATCGAGCCCGGATCTGGCCTTGGCGTCCGCCTTGCGTTCCATTGTCTTGGCTCCTTGCGTGCCGACGGGCCTGCGCCCTTGCTTGCGGCCTTGACGGCTCGTTCTTCCTGTCGGAAACCGCCATAGCAATTTTGCGGCGAGGTCACAAAACATGACGGCGGCGATCGACGAGCTTCTGCGCATTCTCGACCTCGAGANCTTGGCGTCCGCCTTGCGTTCCATTGTCTTGGCTCCTTGCGTGCCGACGGGCCTGCGCCCTTGCTTGCGCCCTTGACGACTCGTTCTTCCTGTCGGAAACCGCCATATCAATTTTGCGGCGAGGTCACAAAACATGACGGCGGCGATCGACGAGCTTCTGCGCATTCTCGACCTCGAGAGGCTGGAACACAATCTGTATCGTGGTCGCAGCCCCCAGGTGGAGTGGCAGCGCGTGTTCGGCGGCCAGACCATCGCGCAGGCGCTGGTGGCGGCGCAGCGAACGGTGGAGCCGGACCGTTTCGTGCATTCGCTGCATGGCTATTTCATGCGCCCCGGCGACATCAAGGTGCCGATCATCTACGAGGTCGATCGCATCCGCGACGGCGGTTCCTTCACCACGCGGAGGGTGCTGGCAATCCAGCACGGACAGGCGATCTTTTCGCTGGAAGCTTCGTTCCAGGTCGACGAGAAGGGGCTCGAGCACCAGTTCGCGCTACCTGACGACGTGCCGCCGCCGGAAGGGCTGAAGACGCAGCGCCAACTGCTCGAAACGGCCGACCGGGTGCCGGAGGCGGTTCGCCGTTTCTGGGCGCGCGAGCGACCGCTGGAACTGCGGCCAGTCAACCTCCAGCACTATGAAAGCCGCGACAAACTGCCGCCCCGGCAGAATGTTTGGATCCGACTTGCCGGGCCGGTTCCCGACGACCGCGCGCTGCAGTCGGTGCTGCTCGCCTACCTCTCCGACATGACGCTGCTCGACACCTCGACCTTCGCCCATGGGCGCGGTCTGTTCGATCCCGACATCCAGGCAGCCAGCCTCGACCATTCGATGTGGTTCCATCGGCCGCATTCGCTCGACGGCTGGCTTCTTTATGCGCAGGACAGTCCGTCGAGCTCGGGATCGCGCGGTTTCAGCCGCGGCACGCTCTATGCCCGCGATGGCACGCTGATCGCCTCGATGGCACAGGAAGGGTTGATCCGGCTCAAGCGTTGAGCATTCGTTGTTTTCTTTGAGCAAGATTCTTTGCGAAAGCCGATTCCATTTTCCTGATCATGCTCAAAGCCGGCAAATTAGGCAATTTCGCAAAATTGCTTAAATTTTGAGCACGTGGCGCGCCGTATACGCACACAGCTATTAATGACTGTCGCTCCATTCCTTTTGTTTACAACAGCTTAACACCCTGCTTCGGCACTTGGCACGGAGCTTGAATCCTTGGGGGCACTCTCCGGCTCTTTGGGATCGGTGAAGTCGTGCAAACGCGGGGCACCGCAACAGCAAAGGGTGAACCTTATGAAAATCGTGATGGCAATCATCAAGCCGTTCAAGCTGGACGAGGTACGCGAAGCGCTTACCGCCGTCGGCATCCAGGGCCTGACCGTCACCGAAGTCAAAGGCTACGGGCGTCAGAAGGGGCATACGGAAATCTATCGGGGGGCGGAATACGCGGTCAGCTTCCTGCCGAAGATCAAGATCGAAGTCGCGGTCGCGGCCGACATGGTCGACAAGGCCGTCGAAGCGATCACAGCCGCTGCCAAGACCGGCCAGATCGGCGACGGCAAGATCTTCGTTTTCGGCATCGACCAGGCGGTGCGCATTCGCACCGGCGAAACAGACAGCGACGCGCTCTGAGCGGCGAACACGTATTCCAATGGAGAGTTCAATGAATATTCCTTCCACCTTGAAGACGACGGGACGGGCGGCCCTTCTGGGCACGCTCGCTCTCGCAGCGCTGGGCAGCGTCGCCGCCTTCGCGCAGGAAGCCGCACCCGCTGCCGCTGCAGCGGCACCTGCTGCCGCGCCCACCCCGGTTCTCGATACCGGCAACACCGCCTGGATGCTGACCTCCACGGCGCTGGTGCTGATGATGACCATCCCGGGCCTAGCGCTGTTCTACGGCGGCATGGTGCGCAAGAAGAACGTGCTCGCCACCGTCATGCAGAGCTTCGCCATCACCTGCCTGGTGACGGTGCTATGGTTCATGTTCGGCTATTCGCTGGCCTTTTCCGACGGCGGCGGCATGAATGCCTATCTCGGCGGCACCTCGAAATTCTTCCACCACGGCATCACCACCGCCAGCCTGTGGCTGCCGGGTGTGGCCAACATCCCTGAATTCGTCTTCTCGATGTTTCAGATGACCTTCGCCATCATCACGCCGNTTTTCCGACGGCGGCGGCATGAATGCCTATCTCGGCGGCACCTCGAAATTCTTCCACCACGGCATCACCACCGCCAGCCTATGGCTGCCGGGTGTGGCCAACATCCCTGAATTCGTCTTCTCGATGTTTCAGATGACCTTCGCCATCATCACGCCGGCGCTGATTGCCGGCGCCTTCGCCGAACGCTTCAAGTTCTCGGCACTGCTGATCTTCATGGCGCTGTGGCTGCTGATCGTCTACGTGCCGATCGCGCATTGGGTCTGGGGTGGCGGCTTCCTCGGTACGGCTGGCGTGCTCGATTTCGCCGGCGGCACGGTCGTCCACATCAATGCCGGTGTCGCGGGCCTCGTCTGCGCTCTGGTTCTCGGCAAGCGCGAAGGCTATGGCACCACCAACATGGCGCCGCATAACCTTGTCTATTCGGTCATTGGCGCATCGCTGCTGTGGGTCGGCTGGTTCGGCTTCAACGCCGGTTCGGAACTGGCGGCCGACGGCCTTGCCGGTGCCGCCATGCTCAACACCCAGGTTGCCACCGCCGCCGCGGCACTGGCCTGGATGTTCGCCGAATGGATCATCGCCAAGAAGCCTTCCGTGCTCGGCATCATCTCGGGCGCCGTCGCAGGCCTCGTCGCGGTGACACCGGCTTCCGGTTTCGTCAACCCGACCGGCGCCTTCATCGTCGGCATCGTCGCTGGCGTCGTCTGCTACCTCTCGGCGGTCAAGGTGAAGCACATGTTCGGCTATGACGACTCGCTCGATGCCTTCGGCGTGCATGGCGTCGGCGGCGTGGTCGGCGCNCTCTACGTCGTCAAGGCGCTGGTCGGCCTGCGTCCGACGACCCAGGAAGAGGTCGAAGGCCTCGACATCTCTCAGCATGGCGAAGTGGTGCCGTAAGGCATCCTTGCCAACGGGGCCGGCGGAACCCTCCTCCCGCCGGCCCCATGTTTGCCGCGCAGTTCCGGAGGGACCGCGAATCCCTTTTTTCTGGAATTGCTTTGAAAGCATCCCGTCGTGACGCTCCCGCAAGGAGTTCACGCCTTGAGGCCCGGATCGCTCCGGGCCTCTTTTTTTGCAAATTCGTTCTCGCTTCGTCCGAGTCCGCGCAATCACGTTCGCGTGAAGAAGCTTTTCGAGGAAACATCGACCGCTCTGTCGCCGAACTCAGGAGGCGATCGTCGTTTTGACGCTCTTGTTTTTGAAACAGGGAAGGAATTTTTCTCATGAACCTCAAGAATGTCTGCCTCGGGGCACTCGCACTTTCCATGGTCAGCGGCTTTGCATTTGCCGGCGCGCTGGACGAGCCGGACAACATGGCGCCGTTCTTCACCGATTCCAGCATGAAAACCATGAAGCCGATGGAGGAATTCAAGGCAGCTTTCATGGCCATGCCGAAGGAGAAGCAGGACGCCATGAGGAAGGAATGCCAGGACGCGGCGATGAGCAAGCCGCACGCCGAGTTCTGCGCCAATGTGAAAATGCTCGGCGGCAGCAAGTAGCACGCTGCCCGACCCAACGAATGGATGGCGGGCAAGGGCGCCCGCCATTTTTCATTGGTCCGGCCACTGGTAGATGTCGGTGCCAAAAAGGGCGGTCGCCCCCGCTCTTATAGTTAATGCGCCCTTAACCTTCCCACGCCTAGTCTGGCATCCGAATCTGCCGGAGTGCGTCATGCGCTCCTGCCAGGCAATCACTGACGAGGAAGAGCATGCGTTCAGGGGCTTCAGCACCGCTCGCGCTGACCGATACGGGGCACGGCATCCAGGCATTCGCGCGGCGCCAGGTCGGCCGGCTGATCGGCACTGGCCTGTTCGCGTTCACGGCCTTCGCCGTCGCCAGCCTCGCGACCTGGAACGTCGCCGATCCCAGCTTCTCGCACGCCACCGCCAACACCGTCACCAACGCCATGGGCTATGCCGGCGCGGTGTTCTCGGACCTCGCCATGCAGTTCTTCGGCCTTGCCGCGGTCGCCGCGCTGGTTCCGGCGGTGATCTGGGGATACCTCCTGTTTTCGGCGCGCGGTGTCGACCGGCTGCCCAGGCGCGGGCTGTTCTGGTTCGGTTTCGCGCTGCTGGCCGCCGCCATCGCCGGCTGCATCGTTCCGCCCAAGACCTGGCCGCTGCCCACCGGCCTCGGCGGCGTCTTCGGCGACATGGTGCTCAAGATCCCCGGTGTCCTCATCGGCGGCTATCCGAGCGGGCTGGTGGCCAGCGTGCTCGCCATAGTGCTGGCTGCGCCCGCGCTCTGGCTGTTCGCCTATGGCGCCGCGCTGCTCGGGCGCAAGAACGGCTTCGCCGTGATGGAAGAACCGGCCGCCGCGGATCCGCGCGAGGACGAGCTTCTGTTCGACAATGACGAGGACGAGGGCGACGAGGGCATACTGGCGCTGGGCGCCATCACCCATTGGTGGCTTTCATTCCGCGCGTGGATGCATCGTCGCGCGGTGCGCCGCAGGCAGGAGCACGACGAGTTCGAACCGGAGATGGAGCCGCGCGCCAGCGCCTGGCGCCGCGCCGCCGAACGCGTCGAGTCGGCCGAGTTCGCCGAGCAGCGCATGAGCCATGACGGCCGCGCCCGTGTCGAACCGGAATTCTTCGCCGCCATGGTCAACGACCGCAGCGTCTCCGTCGACCCGGACGACGACGATGTCTTCGGCCGCGACGACGTGGATATGGATTTCGATGACGAGCCCGTCGCCCAGCGGCGCGCTCAGACCAAGGTCCAGCAGTTCCGTTCCGATGCCGCCACCCGGGTGGAGGCGCCGGCGGCGAGACCCGTGCCGGGCGCGCGCGTCCAACGCGAGGCGCAAACCTCGCTGATCGGCTCCGACAGGTTCGAAATGCCGTCGCTGCATTTCCTGTCCGAACCGAAGAATGTCGCGCGCGACCCAAGTCTTTCCAAGGACGCGCTGGAACAGAATGCGCGCCTGCTCGAAGGCGTGCTGGAGGATTTCGGCGTCAAGGGCGAGATCATTGCCGTTCGCCCGGGTCCGGTCGTCACCCTTTACGAACTCGAACCCGCGCCGGGCATCAAGTCGTCGCGGGTCATCGGCCTTTCCGACGACATCGCCCGTTCGATGAGCGCGATCGCTTGCCGCGTCGCCGTGGTGCCGGGACGCAACGCCATCGGCATCGAATTGCCCAACGCCAAGCGCGAAACGGTTTACCTCCGCGAGATCATGGCCAGCCGCGACTTCGAGACGACCAAGGCCAAGCTGGCGCTGGCGCTGGGCAAGACGATCAATGGCGAGGCCGTCATCGTCGACATCGCCAAGATGCCGCACGTGCTGGTCGCCGGCACCACCGGTTCGGGCAAGTCGGTCGCCATCAACACCATGATCCTGTCGCTGCTCTACCGGCTCACCCCGCAGGAGTGCCGGCTGATCATGATCGATCCGAAAATGCTCGAACTCTCCGTCTATGACGGCATCCCGCATCTTCTGACGCCCGTCGTGACCGACCCGAAGAAGGCGGTGGTGGCGCTGAAATGGACCGTGCGCGAGATGGAGGACCGCTACCGCAAGATGTCCAAGGTCGGCGTGCGCNGAAAATGCTCGAACTCTCCGTCTATGACGGCATCCCGCATCTTCTGACGCCCGTCGTGACCGACCCGAAGAAGGCTGTGGTGGCGCTGAAATGGACCGTGCGCGAGATGGAGGACCGCTACCGCAAGATGTCCAAGGTCGGCGTGCGCAACATCGACGGCTTCAACGCCCGCGTGCAGCAGGCCGAGAAGAAGGGCGAAAAGATCTCGCGCACCGTGCAGACCGGCTTCGACCGCCAGACCGGCGAGGCGATCTACGAGACCGAGGACCTTAATCTCGAGCCAATGCCCTATATCGTCGTCATCATCGACGAAATGGCCGACCTGATGATGGTCGCCGGCAAGGACATCGAAGGCGCGGTGCAGCGGCTGGCGCAGATGGCGCGTGCGGCCGGCATCCACGTCATCATGGCGACGCAACGTCCGTCGGTCGACGTCATCACCGGTACCATCAAGGCCAATTTCCCGACCCGCATCTCCTTCCAGGTGACGTCCAAGATCGACAGCCGCACCATTTTGGGCGAGCAGGGCGCCGAGCAGCTGCTCGGCATGGGCGACATGCTCTACATGGCGGGCGGCGGCCGCATCCAGCGCGTGCACGGGCCGTTCGTCTCTGACGACGAGGTCGAGAAGATCGTCGGGCACCTGAAGCTGCAGGGCGTGCCGGAATATCTCGACGCCATCACCGAGGACGACGGCGAGGACGACGACGAGCCGTCCGGCAAGGGCGGTTCGGGCGGCGGGGGGGGCGGCAATTTCGAGGATTCCGACGACCCTTATGATCAGGCGGTTTCGGTGGTGCTGCGGGACGGCAAGGCCTCGACCAGCTACATCCAGCGGCGTCTGGGCATCGGCTATAACAGAGCTGCCTCGATCATCGAGAAGATGGAAAAGGAAGGCATTGTCGGCCCGGCCAACCATGCCGGAAAACGCGAAATCCTGGTGCCGACCGAAGACGACAAGTTCTGACAGTGGAGAGTTCGCGGCAACTTTGAACCTTTTGGCGCGTTCACCGACTGAGCAGCGATCGCCTCGCCAAACTTCAGCCCAACTGGGGGTTCACGACAGCGACCAAATCAGGAACCGGACGAGAGTGACCGATATGAAAAACGATCTTTCAGCGCTCAGCGATTTTGCCCCGACACGCCGCCAATTGCTCGGCCTCGGCCTGGTGTTCGCGGGTGCCGCCGCCCTCAACGTGGTGCCCGGATTCGAGTTGCTCGCCTCGGCACAAGCGGCCGTACCGGCGGCGGCACAGAAGATCGCCGACCATTTCTCGGCGGTCAAGTCGATGAGCGGCGAATTCGTGCAGTTCGGTCCCAAGGGCGAGCAGACCGGCGGAAAATTCTTCCTGGAACGGCCGGGCAAGATCCGCTTCAACTACGACGGGTCTTCGAATTTCCGGGTGATTTCCGACGGCAGATCGGTTGCCATACTCAACAAGAAACTGAACACGTCGGACCTTTATCCGCTGTCGAAGACGCCGCTGAAGCTGCTGCTCGACGACCACATCGACCTCTCCGGCAACCGCGTCAAGAGCGTCAAGGAAGAAGACGACCTCACAACCATCCAGCTTTCCGACAAGTCGGTTTTCGGCAACGCGCGGATCACCATGATGTTCGACCCGAAAACCTATGATCTGCGGCAGTGGACGATCACCGACGCGCAGGGCAAGGACACGACGGTGATGATCTTCAACACCAAGGAAGGCGTCAGCTTCGCGCCCGATACCTTTGCCATCGACTATACGGCCAATCGCGAGCTGAACACCAAGACGCGGTAGGCCCGCCGATATAGCCAGGCCTGTAGCGGAGCGGGCTGGCTTGTTTTTGCGGCGCGCGACTGGCAGTAGAATGGCGATCTCTTGCCGGACCCCCTCCGCATGCCCTTTTCGATCGCCACCTGGAATATCAACTCCGTGCGCCTGCGCATGCCGATTGTCGAACGCCTGCTCGATGAGTACGCGCCCGATGTGCTCTGCCTGCAGGAAACCAAGGTCCCGGACGAGCTGTTTCCCGAAAAAGCCTTTCGCAAGGTCGGCTATCCCTACATCGCATTCCATGGCCAGAAGGGCTATCACGGCGTGGCGACGGTGGCGCGGCGGCCGATCGAGGTGGTCGAAAAGCGCCGCTTCTGCGACATCGAGGACAGTCGCCACTTGTCGGTGACGGTACAGGCCGGAGGCAAGACCATCCTGGTGCACAATTTCTACGTGCCCGCGGGTGGCGACGAGCCGGATCCCGAGATCAACAGGAAGTTCAGGCACAAGCTCGATTTCGTCGCCGAGATGAACGCCATCCGGGCCGAACACGGCGAGGTGTCGGCGTCGGTGCTGGTCGGGGACCTCAACATCGCGCCGCTGGAGCATGATGTCTGGTCGCACAAGCAATTGCTCAACGTGGTCAGCCACACGCCGGTAGAGACCGAAAGCTTCGAGGCGATGCGGCGCGCCGGCGGCTGGGTCGACCTGATGCGGCACAACGTGCCATCGGAGCAGAAGCTCTATACCTGGTGGAGTTATCGGGCGCAGGATTGGGAGGCGTCCAACCGCGGCCGGCGGCTCGACCATGTCTGGTCGTCGGCAAACCTGGTGCCCAGTTTTGCCGGCTACGAGATCCTTAGAGCCGCCCGTGGTTGGGACCGGCCGTCGGACCATGTGCCAGTTATTGCCCGGTTCGATCTGGGTTAGGGTGTATCGATATTCGGGTGAAGCCGGCCTGCAAACGGCGGCTTCCTGAGCTTCCGGTGTTCACGTACTTCAAGGACGCTCCGCTCCGGTTCTCGGAATCCACCGTCTTCGCCCCGGCTTGACCTGAATCGCGACCCCTACGACGCCAAATGCCAGGTCAACCCGAAAAGCGTGGGGCCAATTCCTCGATGCGTCGGATCATGTCGTGAAATTCCTCGGAGATGCGCTGATGCAGTTTCACCGCTAATTCCGGATACTCCTCCAGGATGCGCCGGAACATCTTGCGGCTCAGCCTTATTACTTCCGAGTCGATTTCGGCCGAGGCGCTGGTCAGCCGGTTGGTATCGGCGATCAGCGCCAGCTCGCTGAGCATCGTGCCGGGGCCGACCTTGCCGATCGGGATGCGCTCGCCATCCTGCTCGCGATAGAGCACGATACGCCCGCTGACCACCACATAGGCCGAGTCGGCCACATCGTCCTCGCGATAAAGCTTGTGGCCGGCCTGCACCAAAGTGGCCTCGGCACCGAAGGCGAGCAGGCGCAACTGTTCCTGCGTGAAGCCCTCGAAAAGCCTCACGGCGGACAGGATGCGGATGTCGTCATCCAGCGCCATCTAGCTGTGTCCCCGAACGGTCAGTCCAATCCCTCCTCTGCGGTACGGTCCCAGAATCCCCCTTCGACAGGATCGTACCCGAAAGCGGCCCCGCCCGAACCGCTCATTTGAATGGTGAAATGTTTAAGGAACCAGCTTGTAGCCGCCGCTTTCTGTCACAAGAATTTCAGCATTGGAAGGATCGCGCTCGATCTTCTGGCGCAGACGGTAGACATGGGTTTCCAGCGTGTGCGTGGTGACGCCGGAATTGTATCCCCACACTTCCTCCAGCAGCACGTCGCGCGTCACCACCTTCTGGTCGGCGCGATAGAGATACTTGATGATCGAGGCCTCCTTTTCCGTCAGCCGCACCTTGCCGCCGCGCTGATCGATGAGCAGTTTCTGGCTGGGCTTGAAGGTGTAGGGGCCGACCGAGAAGGTCGCGTCCTCGCTCTGCTCATGCTGGCGCAGCTGTGCCCGGATGCGGGCAAGCAGCACCGCGAACCGGAACGGCTTGGTCACATAGTCGTTGGCGCCGGCCTCGAGACCCAAAATCGTGTCCGAATCGGTGTCGTGGCCGGTCAGCATGATAATGGGGGCCTTGTAGCCGCCCTTGCGCAGGATTTTCACCGCTTCTCTGCCGTCCATGTCGGGCAGGCCCACATCCATGATGAGCAGGTCGATGAGCCCGCCGCGCGCAGCGGTGACGCCTTTTGCCGCAGTCGCTTCCTGCAGCACATCGAATTCCTCGTAGAGGGACAGTTGCTCGACCAGCGTGCCGCGCAGGTCGTCATCGTCATCGACGATCAGGATGGTACGTGAGGTCATGGATCAATCCGTTGTTTTGAAAAGTGAATTCAGTTGACCGCTGCGTATTTATGCGGAAGCTGGCCGGCACAATAGCCGATCACAGTGATTTGTTCCGTGGCACGATCATACAAGAAAAAACGCGATCGCAATGCAGCCGGCGCAATTTTGGCAAAACGGCTGCGCGTGCTGACCGTGCGGGCTAGGCCCGGCCATCCAAGCCAAGGGCTGCTGCAGGCCGGCAAAACGGTGTTTGCGTGCGCGCTGGGGCGCGGCGGCATCTCGGCCGGCAAGCGCGAAGGCGACGGCGCCACGCCGCTCGCCTCGATGCGCATCCTAGCGGGCTATTTCCGGGAGGATCAGTTTGCCGCCGGCCGCAGAACGCGCCTGGCGATGGCGCCGATCGGGCCGCACCTCGGCTGGTGCGAAGTGCCGGACGACCGCAACTATAACAGGCCGGTCAAGATTCCCTACGGCGCCAGCCACGAACGCATGCGGCGCGACGACCGGCTCTATGACGCCTGCCTGGTGCTCGACTGGAACATCGCGCCGCGCCGGCGCGGGCGCGGCAGCGCCATCTTCTTCCACCTGGCGCGTCCCGGCTTCACGCCGACGGAAGGCTGCGTGGCGGTAACCGCGCGCACGATGGCGCGGCTCTTGCCGCTCCTGTCGGACCGGACAGTGGTAAGGGTGGTGAGATAGGGGGAATAGGGAAGTCTTGGCGGCAGCAGACACGCTAAAGTCGCATCATCCTACTCCCATGCTCGCTTATCCCTTCCTATTCCGCTGCCAGCCGATGTCGAGAAGGCCCAACCGGCCTGTCTCGCGGTCCATGGCCCGGGCGATGTCCCTGCGGGCGGCCCCGACATCGCGCAACTGGCGATCGGAGAGGTCCTCGACGTTCTGGTGGGGAAGGTTGATCTCGTAGGGAAGGTTGATCGCGACCCTGGCCTGCCGCAGCCAGGTACGGGCAGCCGACATCCAGTCTGGCCGGGCGATGTATGCAGGGCGAAGAGCGATGTGAGACATGAGGTGATCCGTATTCTCCGGACATCAAATCCGGTTTGATGGTGTCTTTGATGCCGCAATCATGCCGTATTGAAAAACAAACGGGAAACGAGTAGTTCTTTTCTCATCGTCAAGTTTTATTTGAGGATTGAGGCTCCATGAGCCGCTTCGATCAGGTCGCACGCTGATGGCAGCGCTCTTGCCGGGAACGCGGGCGCTCAGGACGCTGGAGGCGGCGGCCCGGCACCTCAACTTCACCCGTGCCGCCGACGAGCTCGGCCTGACGCCCGCCGCGGTCAGCCACCAGATCAAGGAAATCGAGGATCAGCTCGGCATCGTGCTGTTCACCCGCACCAGCCGCACCATCCGGCTGACGGAGGCGGGCACGGTGCTTTACGAGGCGGCGACCGACACGCTCGACCTGCTTGGCCGTGCCGTGATGCGGGCGCGCAAGATGGCGCGCGGCACCGAATTTCTGAAGGTGACGCTGGACGCGCAGTTCGCCGCGAAATGGCTGATGCGGCGCGTCGAGAATTTCCGCCAGCAGCGGCCGGGCATCGAACTCAGGTTCGACATCGCCTATGGCCTGCGCGATTTCGATCTCGACGACGTCGATGTCGGCATCCGCTTCGGCGCCGGCAAATATCCGGGGCTCAGCGCGCACCGCCTGTTCGACAACATCATTATTCCGGTGTGCAGTCCGGGCCTGCTGACGTCCGGGCCGCCCCTGCGCGAGCCGCGCGACCTGTTCAACCACACGCTTGCTCATATCGAATGGGCCCGCCAGGGCGTGACATGGCCGAACTGGCGCATGTGGATGGCGGCGGCCGGCATCAACGATTTCGACGACAGCCGCACAGTCGTTTTCGGCACATCGACGGATGCGGTCCAGGCAGCGCTCGACGGCAATGCCGTCGCGCTCGCCGATTTCGCCATGGTGGCCAACGACCTGTCCGAGGGCCGGCTGGTGCGGCCCTTCGAACTCAGCATCAGGGTTGCGCCGGAATACGCCTATTTCCTAGTTTATCCCCAAGCCATGGCCGACGATCCCCGCATTGTCGCCTTCCGCGAATGGATCCTAGAGGAAGTTTCCAGGACGCGAACGGCGGACAAACTTTAGATCGTCAGGACCGGGCGTTGTGGCCGAAGATCATGCGTCGGTACTTCTTCACGTTCCATTTCAGCTTCTTGTAGAGCAGCGGCTGCATCTTGCCGGCGACGGAAGTCTGGAAAGCGCCGTTTTCGCTGCCTTGCTCGACGATTGGCCGCTCGAACCACAGCATCTCCACCCCCAGTTTCTCGTCCATCTGCTCGATCTGGTGGTCGATCACGGTGTAGATCTTGTGTTGATCGATCCAGGCACAGCGGGCTTCGGCGACCGGACGGGTGATGAGATAGGAATCCGCGCACCTGGCATGCAGCGCCGGGTAGAGCCTCTGGCCCCTGCGCAATTTCCAACTCGGCGTGTAGTAGTTGCTGCCGTTGCCGAGATAGATGACGGCCTTGCGCATCGGGCTGCCGAGTTCGGCCAGCCCTTGCCGGAATTTGGCGACGAAGTCGCGCGCGAGGAAGACGTCATCCTCGAAGACCAGGCAATAGGGCAGGTCGGTTTCGAGGAAGTCGCGCCAGATGCCGACATGCTTCAGCGCCAGCGAGACCTGCGCCGGGTGGACAAAATCGGGAGCGACCAAGTCAGCACGAATCTCCGGGGTGATTTCCGCCCTGTCCCAGTCGGTGTAGAAGGTGACCGGCACGCCGCGCCGGTCGAACTCGCGCACGATGTGCCGGCGCCGGTCGTCGTAGCCCTGCTTGACGTGGCAGATCCTGGTGAACACCAGGTCGCGGGGAAATCCGGACTCGTCCGCCATCGTCAACGCACCGTCAGCTTGCTGCGGCGCCAAACCAGCCGATCACCGCGCCGATGATCAACAGCACGCCAAGCCAGTGACCGCCATCGATGAGGGTCAGGTCCCAGCCGAAATTCTCGTAGCGATGGTTGACCGACAGCGTCGTGGCGACGAAACCCAGCCAAAGCACGAAGCCGAAGATCAGCCCGGCCAGCCAGGTCGGCTCACCACCCGTCATCGCGCCGACGACCAGGGCCATGATGTAGGCCATCAGCAGTTCGGCGATGAAGGAGATGACGAAGGGCAGCGGCGATTTCTTCATCGTCGCCGGATCGAGCTTGGCGGCCTTCAGCCAGGGCTTGCTCAACGCCATGTACCAGGCGGCACCGAACAGCCAGGCCACGACGGCGGCGGCGATCACCGCCAGCCAATTCACTGCTGAAAAATCCATGAGTTCCCCCTCCTGTTTGGTTTTTATGGAAACGCCTGTTCGGCGATAGCGTCAAGCAGTCGCCATACCGTGGTGCGTTTGGCTTCGGCATCCTCGAGCGCCCTTGTCACCGGCACCTGATAGACGCCAAGCGGCTCCAGCCCCGATCGCGGCAGATAGGACCGGCCGGGATCGCCGACCAGAATGTCGGCGCCACGCCGTTTGAGCGTCGAAAACCACGGCATCAGCCGGTCGGCAAAGGGTTTGTCATAGAAGACGTCGCCTGCCAGGACCACGTCCCAGCCCGCGTCCGTGCCCACACAGTCCGTGCCGAGGAACCCGACGCCGACGCCGTTGGCCTCGCTGTTGAGGCGGATCGCGGTGGCGCAGAACGGGTCGATGTCGGCGGCGGTTACCTCGGCAGCGCCCGCCTTGGCGGCGGCGATGGCGACGAGGCCGGAGCCCGAAGCGAAGTCGAGCACGCGCTTGCCTCGCACCAAATCGGGATTGTCGAGGACATAGCGGGCGAGGCCCTGGCCGCCCGCCCAGGCAAACGCCCAGAAGGGCGGCGGCAGGCCGATCTCGACCAGTTCATCCTCTGTCCGCTGCCAGAGATCATGCGCTTCGTCGGCGAGGTGGAGACGAATCTCAGGCACATGCGGCGGCGCCATCAGCGCCGTGTTGTCGAGAACGAATTGCTTGGCGCTATCGGGTGAAAGTGCCGTCACGGCGCAGGCGTCAGGCCGCCCATACGGCAGACTTCCTTCCATTCGGCCGGGGTCACCGGCTGCACGGAAAGCCGTCCGAGCCGTACCAGCGCCATCTCGGCCAGTTTTGGATTGGCTTTGACTTCTTCCAGCGTCGGCGGGTTCGGCATGTCACTGACGGCGCGGATGTCGACACATTCCCAGCGCGGATCATCCGACGTGGTGTCGGGATGGGCCAGCGCGCAGACCTCGGCGATGCCGACCACGTTCAGCCCCTCGTTGGAATGGTAGAAGAAGCCGAGATCGCCGACCTGCATGGCCTTCATGTTGTTGCGGGCGGCGTAGTTGCGTACGCCGTCCCATTGCGTGCCGGCCTTGCCCTTGGCCTTCAACGCCTCGAAGGAGAAAACCGAGGGTTCGGATTTGAACAGCCAGTAGTTCATTTTCTCTCCTCCTTGCGGCTCGGTCGCGGGCGCCGCGAATTAACTAGCCGCCGGCTTGTTGAACGTCCAGTTCCACTGGCGGATTTCGATGCTTTCGAACAAGCCGGCCTTTGCGTAGGGGTCGGCGGCCGACAGAGCCCGCGCGCTGGCCAGATCGGGCGTCTCGACCACCACGAGGCTGCCATTGGGCTTGCCGTCGGCGTCGAGGAACGGACCGGCAAAGGCCAATTTCTTGTCGCCGTTCAGCCCTTCGAGAAAGGCGACATGCTCGGGCCGCGTGTCGAGGCGCACGTGCAGGCTTCCTGGCTTGTCCTTGCAAATCAGAGCAAACAGCATGGTCTTTCTCCTGGGTGATTGGATCAGAGTGTGGGCATCAATCGTTGGTTTCGGTCTTCAGCGGCCGGGTCATCAGCGCCGTCACGGCCTGCCCGATGGTGATGGTGCCGTCCAGTATGGCAGCGACCGCGGCTATGATCGGCGCATCGATTTCGCGCTCGGTGGCGATGCGGGCGGCGATCGCCGCGGTCGGCACCCCCTCGGCCAGCGGCAATCCGGAAAGAGCCTTGCCCTGTCCGAGCGCCAGCCCATAGGCGAAATTGCGCGACTGCGCCGACGAGCAGGTAAGCAGCAGGTCGCCAAGGCCGGAAAGCCCCATCAGGGTCTCGGGCCTGGCGCCGAAGGCGGCACCGATGCGGCGCAGTTCGACGAAGCCGCGCGTCACCATGGCCGCCTGTGCGCTGGCCCCGAGTCCGGCCCCGGTGACAGCGCCGGCGGCGATGGCGAAGACGTTCTTCAAAGCGCCGCCGATCTCGACGCCGATCAAGTCGTCGCTCGAATAGCAGCGCAGGTTTTCAGCCGAAAAACGGGCGGCAAGGTTTGCGGCAAGCGCCTCGTCGCCAGCGGCCACCACCACGGCCGTCGGCAGGCCGCGGGCGACATCGCTGGCAAAGCTCGGCCCCGACAGGGCGGCAACCGGGTTTGGCGGCACGATTTCCGCAGCGATTGCCGACAGCAAGGCGCCGGTGTCGCGCTCGATGCCCTTGGCGCAGAGCACGAGCGGAATGCCGGCCGGCATATGATCCCTCGCGGCGGCCAGCGTGGCCCGCAACGCCTGAGCCGGCGTCACCGTCAGCACGCAATCGGCCCCAGTGAGGGCTGCCTCCATGTCGCTCGTCGCCTCGATGCCGGGCGCGATGGCGATGCCCGGGAGATAGCGTGGGTTCTCGCCCCGCCCGATCGCGGCGACGGTTTCAGGATCACGCGCGAACAACCGCACCGTATGGCCGGCGCGCAGCATGGCCAGCGCCAGCGCCGTGCCCCAGGCGCCGCCGCCGAGCACGGCGACGTGCCAATCGCTTTTGCCCAGACCCCCGCTCTTCATGGCTCGATCGGTCATGCCTTGGCTCCGCGACGGCCGGAGCCGACCATTGGCGCCGAGACGGTGTCCAGGGGCCAGCGCGAGCGCGGCACGAAATCGAAGTCGTTCTCCTGCGCCACGCCTTCTCGCAGACGTTCGATACCGGCCCAGGCGATCATCGCCGCGTTGTCGGTGCAAAGCTTCAGTGGTGGCGCGACGAAGCTGAAACCGGCGTCAGTGCAAAGCCGCTCCAGCGTTGCCTTGACCGTGCGGTTGGCGGCGACGCCGCCGGCGACGACCAGCGCCGGATTTCCCCTGCCAGGGAATGTTTCGCGAAAGCGTTCCAGCGCGCGAGAAATACGGTCGGCGAGCGCATCGGCGACGGCCGCCTGGAACGAGGCGCAGATGTCGGCGACATCCTGGTCGCTCAAGGGCTCGATCGCTGTCGCCGCCTGGCGTACCGCCGTCTTCAGGCCGGAGAAGGAGAAATCGGGCTGTGCGGAGCCTTTCATCGGCCGTGGGAAGGCAAAGCGCGAGGCATTGCCCGACAGCGCTGCCTTCTCGACATTGGGACCGCCGGGATAGGGCAGGCCGAGCATCTTGGCGGTCTTATCGAAGGCTTCTCCGAGCGCGTCATCGATGGTGGTGGCCCAGCGCTGGTAGTCGCCAACGCCGCGCACGGCCAGAATCTGCGTATGGCCGCCGGAGACCAGCAGCAATAGATAGGGGAATTCGAGCCCGTCGGTCAGCCGCGCGGTCAAGGCGTGGCCTTCGAGGTGATTGACGGCGATGAGCGGCTTGCCGGCCGCCGCGGCGATCGCCTTGGCCGTCATCAGGCCGACGATCAGCCCGCCGACGAGGCCTGGCCCGGCGGTGGCGGCGATCGCATCGAGATCGGCCAGCGCCACGCCCGCATCGGCGAGTGCGGCCTCGACAATGCCGTCCAGCGCCTCGACGTGGGCGCGCGCGGCGATCTCCGGCACGACGCCGCCGAAGGCGGCATGTTCCTCGATCTGGGAGAGCACGATGTTGGACAGGATTTTCGGCGCGGCATCGCCCTCCAGCGCCACGACGCTGGCGGCGGTCTCATCGCAACTCGTCTCAATGCCTAGAACGCGGATCAATTCGTCGCTGTCTCCAGAGATTGTATGTCAGGGCGTTCCTCGTTAGGAGAGTGCCCGGAAACGCAAAGCCAGCCGGGGGTTATCACGGACCGCGCGCCATGCAAACAATCTTGAAAATCGGAACACGCGGCAGCCCGCTGGCATTGGCGCAGGCGCATGAAACACAGGCGCGTCTGATGGCCGCGCACGGCATGCCGGCGGAGGCGTTCGAGGTCGTCGTCATCTCGACCAGCGGCGACCGCATCCAGGATCGGCCGCTGTCGGAGGCTGGCGGCAAAGGCCTATTCACCAAGGAAATCGAGGAAGCCCTGCTCGCCGGTGCGATCGACATCGCCGTGCATTCGTCGAAGGATATGCCGACGCAATTGCCGCCCGGCCTGGAACTCTCCGCCTTCCTGCCGCGCGAGGATGCGCGCGATGCCTTTGTCGGCAAGGCGGCGAAGACGATCGCCGAACTGCCGCAAGGGGCGAAAGTCGGCTCCTCGTCGCTGCGGCGGCAGGCGTTGATCCGCCGCATGCGGCCGGATCTCGAGGTGGTGATGTTCCGCGGCAATGTGCAGACGCGGTTGCGCAAGCTGGACGAAGGGGTCGCGAGCGGCACCATCCTTGCCTATGCCGGCCTGAAGCGGCTGGGCCTGGAAGATGTTGCCACCGACTTGATGCCGCTAGACAGCTTCCCGCCGGCGCCAGGCCAGGGTGCGATCGGCATCGAGACCCGTATCGGCGACCGCGAGGTCGAGAAGATGCTGGTGGCGATCCACGATGTGGCGACCGGGCAGGCACTCGCCTGCGAGCGCGCCTTCCTGGCGGCGCTCGATGGCTCCTGCCGCACGCCTATCGCCGGCTACGCCGCGATCGAGGCCGGAAAGCTCTCTTTCGCCGGGCTGATCATATCGCCCGACGGTACGCAGTCGCACACGGTCGAGCTACAAGGGCCGGCACAGGACGCCGCCCGCATCGGTGATGAGGCGGCGCGGTCGGTGCGTGCCGGGGCCGGCGAAAAGTTTTTCGACGGCTGGCTCTGAAGATGCTCCGCGTCCTGGTCACCAGACCGGAGCCGGGTGCGTCTCGCACCGCGCGAAAGCTGGAGGAGACGGGTTTTGAACCTCTTCTCCTGCCCTTGACGGAGACGCGGGCGTTGCCGGTCGATGCCAAGGGGGTTCCGGACGACGTGGCCGCCGTCGCCATCACCAGCGCTAATGCGGTGCGCCATGCCCCCAGGGATATCATTGCGGTCCTGTCCAACCTGCCCTGTTATGCGGTCGGCAGGAGGAGCGCGGAGGCCGCGCGCAAAGCCGGCTTTCTCTCGGTCAATGAGGGGCCCGGCGATGCCGAGGCGCTGGCCGACGGCATGGCAATCGCGTTTTCCGGCAAAACGATCGTCTATCTCTGCGGGCGTGTGCGCTTTCATGCCTTCGAGCAGAGACTGAAAGCTGCTCATGTCCAGGTCCATGCCGTCGAGACTTATGGCACGCTTGCGGTAACCCATTCGGAGGAAGCGGTCCTTCAGCTGATATCCGGCCAATCCGTGGATGCGGTGCTTCTATATTCGGCCAAGGCGGCTGCCGAAATGCAGATCCTGGCCAGGCGACCGGCCCTGCATCAGACCTTTGAAAAGACGCACTTTTTCGCGCTTTCCGCGCGGATTGCCGTCGCTTTCGGCGACAGCACCGGCAAAGCAATGCACGTTGCCGCGCGGCCCGACGAGGAGGCGCTGCTGGCACTTTTGCGGGCACGGCCCTGACCCGCGTCATCACACCGCCCCTTTTCACCGCTTGGTGATGTGCTAGACCCTTTCTGAACCATCACGCGCCGCCAGGCGTTGAGACGAAGCGAATTTGCGGAGCCCCTGCATGGTCAAGACGCCGAAGATGCGACACTCGAAAGGCCGCCGCGAGCCGGTGACCATCGATCTCGATCCGGGCGCCGTCTCACGCATCGTCGACGAGGATGCCGCCAAGAATACCGCTCAGACCGACGAGGCGAAGGCCGAGGAGGCGGCGAACGCCTCGCGGCCAGAGCCCCCGGAAGAGCCGGTACATGACGACCAGACGGATCTCGAACCTTGGGAGCATGGCGATGCCGCCGCCGGGCAGCCTGGCACCGAAGTGCCACCGCAAGCCGAGGCCAAAGCCACTGAGCCGGAAATGCCTTATCCCGGTACGGATACATCCCCCAACCGCGCCAAGGCTTTCGACTACAATTTCGAGGATGCAAACGCCAAAACCGCAGAGACCAAGGCGGCTTTCGGTAAAACCGATTCAAGGAGCGAACCGATGGCCACGCAGCCGAAGCGGGGCGGCCTCAACGGCATCGCCGCCGGCATCATCGGTGGTGTCATCGCCCTGGTCGGGGCCGGTGGCCTGCAATTTGCCGGCGTGCTCGGTGCGCCGCGTGCCGCTCCCGGTGCCTCGCTAGACGGCGTCAATGGCGAGATCGCCTCGTTGAAGAGCGAAATCGCGGACATGAGGGAAGCCGGCGGCAGCGGCGGTGCATCGGCCAAGGTCGACGGCCTGTCGTCGGCGCTGGATCAGGTCAAGAGCGATGTCGCGGCGCTGAAATCAGCGGTCGAACAGGGTGGTGCGGGCGACAATGCCGGGCTTGCCGCGCTGGGCGACAAAGTCAAGCAGATCGAAACCACGGTGGCAGCCCTCGGCAAGGCCGGCAGCGCGGCGCCTGTCGATCTCGGCCCGCTCAACGAAAAGCTGGCGGGTCTCGATGCGCTGGTGAAGTCGACGGGCGAGTCGGCGAAGGCACAGGAAGGCCGTCTCTCCGCGCTGGAGCAGTCGGTGTCGCAGCTTTCCGGCAAGGTCGATGCGCAAGCGTCGCAGCCAAAGATCGCACTCGCCATCGCGGCCTCGGCGCTGAAGGCGGCGCTCGACCGCGGCGCGCCGTTTTCGGCCGAACTCGATACGCTGGCCGCGATTTCGCCTGATGCGCCCGAACTCGCGACCTTGCGGCCCTATGCCGAAAAGGGCGTGCCGACCCGTACCGAGATCGCCTCGAAGATGGATGCCGCCGCCAATGCCATGGTCGCCGCCGCCACGCCGGTCGATCAGAATGCCGGCGTCCTTCAGAACCTGATGTCGAGCGCTGAATCGCTGGTCAAGGTCCGGCCGATCGGTGCCGTCGAAGGCGCCGGCGCACCGGAAATCGTGGCGCGCATGGAGGTTGCGGTCACCCAGGGCGACTATGCCAAGGCACTCAGCGAATATGACACGCTGCCTGCAGCCGCGAAGGCCGCAGGCGCCGACTTTGCCGGCAAACTGAAGGCGCGCATCGAGGTCGAAACCCAGGTCGACGCGCTGATCTCCGGCGCGATGAAGGCATGAGGGCAACACGATGATCCGCCTGCTCGCCTTCCTCATCGTCGTCTTCGCGCTCGGGCTGGGCTTTGCCTGGCTGGCCGATCGGCCGGGCGACATGGTCGTCACCTTCAACGGCTATCAGTACCAGGTGAGCCTCATGGTGGCGGCGGTTGCCGTCGTCGCTGTCGTCGCCGCGGTGATGATTGTCTGGTGGCTCATCAAGTCGCTGTGGAACAGCCCCTACACCATCTCGCGTTATTTTCGCGTGCGCCGCCGCGACCGTGGCTATCAGGCGCTGTCGACCGGCATGATCGCCGCCGGCGCCGGCGACGGGGCGCTTGCCCGCAAGAAGACCAAGGAAGCAGCCAAGCTGATCCGCTCCGACCAGGAGCCGCTGATCCATCTGCTCGAAGCACAGGCATCGCTGCTCGAAGGCGACCATGAAGGCGCGCGCCAAAAATTCGAGAGCATGCTCGACGATCCCGAAATGCGGCTGCTCGGCCTGCGTGGGCTTTACCTGGAAGCCGAACGCCTGGGCGACCGCAACGCCGCCCGGCACTACGCCGGCCGTGCCGCCGCAGTGGCGCCGCAACTGGCCTGGGCGGCCGAATCGACGCTGGAGGAACTGACCGCGCGCGGCGACTGGGATGGTGCACTGAAACTGGTCGACGCGCAGAAGTCGACGCGGCAGATCGAGCGTGACGCCGCCAACCGCCGCCGCGCCGTGCTGTTGACCGCCAAGGCGCAGTCGCTCGCCGACAGCGATCCCGCGGCTGCCAGGACAGCGGCGATCGAAGCCAACAGATTGCAACCGGATTTCGCCCCCGCCGCCGTTGCCGCCGCCGCGGCGCTGTTCAAACAGAATGACGTGCGCAAGGGCTCGAAGATCCTCGAAGCGGCGTGGAAGGCCGACCCGCATCCCGAAATTGCCGAGCTCTACACCCATGCGAGGCCGGGTGACGCCGTGCTCGATCGGCTGAACCGGGCAAAGAAGCTGCAGGAAATGAAGAAGAACCACGCCGAATCGTCGATGACGGTGGCGCGTGCCGCGCTCGACGCGCAGGATTTTTCAACCGCCCGCCGTGAGGCAGAGGCCGCGATCCGGATGGACCGACGCGAGGGCGCCTATCTGCTGCTCGCCGACATCGAGGAGGCCGAGACCGGCGATCAGGGCAAGGTGCGGCAGCTGCTGTCCAAGGCGGTGCGAGCCCCGCGCGATCCCGCCTGGGTCGCCGACGGCGTTATCTCCGAGCGCTGGGCGCCGGTCTCGCCGGTCACCGGCCGGCTTGACGCGTTCGAATGGCGCGCGCCGATGGAGCGGCTTGGCCAGCTGATCGACAGCCGCGATGAGCCGGACGCCCCGGCAGTGGCCATCGAGGCGCCGGGCAGGCCGGAAAGGCCGGTCGAGGTGATCGATCACGCCGCACCGGGCGACGAGGCGACGGGCAAGGACGCCGAAAGCCGCGAGGATCATGTCACACCGGTCACGGCCGCCGCCTTTGCCGCGGTGCCCGCCGACGCCGAGGCCGTCGAGCCGGCGGAAGAACTGGCGCGGCTGCCGGACGATCCAGGCGTCGATCCGGACGACGAGGCGGAAAAGTCGCCCCGCCGGTTCCGGCTGTTTTGATTTTGGGCAGGCCGTTGGGCCGTTTGGGAATGAATTGATGTTCGAGCGCGTTCTGTCGTTTCTCAGGGATTTGCCGGCCGGCTCCGGCAGCCATGCCAGCACGGACGATCCGCGCGTCGCGGCCTCGGCGCTGCTCTACCATGTGATGAATGCCGACGGCGTGCGCCAGGATGTCGAATGGGAGCGGTTCAAGGCGGTGCTGGCGCAAAGCTATTCGATCAGCGGCGCCGAACTCGAAGCACTCGCCGCCGCCGGCGAGCGGGCTGACAACGAGGCGATCGACCTCTACGCCTTTACCAGCGTGCTCAAGCGCCACCTTGACGCGGAGGGGCGCAAGGCGTTCATCGGCCTGATGTGGGAGATCGTTTATGCCGATGGCGAACTGCATGAGCTGGAGGACAACACGGTGTGGCGTGTCGCCGAGTTGATCGGTGTCGAACGCCACGACCGCGTCGAGGCGCGGCGCAAGGCGGCGGCGCACGCGCCGGGCGCCACCGGAACATCCTCGGACGAATAGGATTTTCGCCGTCCCATGCCGCGCCAGACGAGGTCGAAACCAAAAATCCTGATCGTGCTGCATCAGGAGAATTCGAGCCCCGGACGCGTCGGCCACATGCTGCTCGAAGAGGGCTTCGATCTCGACATCCGCCGCCCGCCGCTCGGCGACGCCTTGCCGGGGACACTGGATGGCCACGCCGGCACGGTCGTCTTCGGCGGTCCGATGAGCGCCAATGACGAGGACGAGTTCGTCCGTCGCGAGACCAACTGGCTGCAGATTCCACTCAGGGAGAACCGGCCACTGCTCGGCATCTGTCTTGGGGCGCAGATGCTGGCCAATCATCTCGGCGGCAAGGTCGAGGGCCATGGCGAAGGGCTGGTCGAGATCGGCTGGTATCCGCTGAAAGCGACCGAGGCTGGCAAGAAACTGATGCACTGGCCGGAGATGGTCTACCAGTTCCATCGCGAAGGCTTTTCGCTGCCGTGCGACGCGACGCTGCTGGCCACGAACGAGACCTATCCCAATCAGGCCTTCCGCTATGGCGATAATGCCTGGGGCATCCAGTTCCACGGCGAACTGACCCGAGTGATGATGCAGCGCTGGGTAGTGCGCGGCGCCCATCGTTTCGAACTGCCGGGCGCTCAGCCCGGCCGCGACCACCTCGGCGGCCGGCTGATATGGGACATGCATTTGAAGCGCTGGCTCGACGAGTTTTTGCGCACGATTTTTGGCGAACCTGTGGCGCGGTAGTGCCTGGGCCGGCGCTTTGACCGCCGACTTATGACAGCGGGCCTTCGAGCCTAAAAACTAGTCCGAAAACGTTACGCTCACGCCGCGCTGCCGAAAATAAGCCTGCATCAACTTGCGGCCCGAGCGGTTGCTCTGCGCCAATTTGGCAGGATCGAACACCGCCTGTTTTATCCCTTCTCGCCCCAGCGCTGCCTTGAGCGTCGCGATATGGACATCGATGTCGGCATTGTCCGCCCGGAGCGACGCGTAGATATTTTCGGTCGCTTCGGCCACGGTCGGTTCGCTCACTTGTGTCGTCCTTTGGTTGGTTCGGCGGGGGCTTAGCATAGATTCGCTGCCCCGTCAGTTTCGTCCTTTGAGGTGCCTCACCTTGCGCAGCGCCGGGAACAGATAGGCCCACAGGCCGGCAACCGCGACGGCGCCGACGCCGCCGATCACAACCGCCGGAACCGTGCCGATCAGCGCCGCCATGGTGCCGGCGCGAAATTCGCCGACCTCGTTGGAGGCGCCGACGAAGACTTGGTTGACGGCGTTGACGCGGCCGCGCACCTCGTCGGGCGTCCACAGCTGGATCAGCGTTTCCCTGATATAGACGCTGAACATGTCGGTGGCGCCGAGCAGGGCAAGTGCCACAATCGAGAGCCAAGTGAGGGTCGACAGGCCGAACAGCACGGTGCAGGCGCCGAACGCCGCCACGAAGCTCAGCATGATCTTGCCGGCGCGGTCGCGGATAGGATGGCCCGCAAGCCAGACGGCGACGCAGATCGCGCCGATCCCCGGTGCCGAGCGCAGCAGGCCGAGGCCCCAGGGGCCAAGCTGCAGAANGAAGAGGTCGAGCGAGATGGCGCCGAGCACGATCTTCTCGCTCCAAATGTAGCGGAATCCGGCAAACAGCGTCTCCATTGTCGGCTTGTCGGTGGCGGTCTGTTGCGCGGGCTTGGGGATGGTGAAGATCAGCAACGCGGCGGCGAGCATCAGGACCGCGGCGGTCGCATAGGCCATTTCCGCCGACACGCCATAGAGCAAGCCGCCGGCGACCGGGCCGACAATCGTCGCGGTCTGCCAGGCGGAGGAGTTCCAGGCGATGGCATTGGCGAAATCGCGCTGCGGCACGAGATTGGCGAACAGGGAGGACGAAGCCGGCCCGTAGAAGGCGCGGGCAATGCCGAACATGACCAGCACGGCGAAGATCGGCAGCGGGGTCGTAAGGCCGCGCAGGGTCAGAAACAGCAGAGCCAGCGCGCAGGCGCCTTCGACCAAGGTCGCCAGCGTCATGATCAGCCGGCGGCCGAAACGGTCGGCGACGACACCTGTAACCAGCACCAGAAGCAGAGACGGCAGGAACTGGACGATGCCGACAATGCCGAGATCGAACGGGTCGCGCGTCAGATCATAGACCTGCCAGCCTACGGCCACTGAAACGATCATGGTCGCGAAAGTGGTGAGAAAGCGCGCCGTCCAGTAGCTGAGGAAGGCTCTGTGCCGGAAAGCCGCGTAACGCTGCTCGGGCAAGGTTTGTTCTGGTATCATGCAGTGAGGCCCCGTTGCTGTGGGCATCGGCGCGCGGGGCACTTCCCGAATGGGCGCTGTTCGACCAATGGAACTTGGTAAAGTTCGGGGCGGATATGCTTTAAAATCAAACCCGGATCAAGCGACTTTCGATCCGCACCACCGATAGCACGCGGAAGTTACTGCCGCAGCGCAGCTGAAATCGCTTCCAGCCCGCCTTTCAAGTCGGCCTCCGTCGGCCAGCCGAAGCCGACGCGGAAAAAGCGCTTTTCCATTTCGAACCAGTGGCCGGGCCCGACATAGGTGCGGTGATCTTCCAGCAGCCTGACATAGAAGCCGTCGAAGTCGAAGCCGGGTTCGACATTGAGGCGCGGGAAGCCGACGACACCGCCGTCGGGCCGCACCCAGTCGACCAGCGGCTCGCGGTCGATCCAGGCCTGGACGATGTCCCGGCGGCTGGCCATTTCGGGCAGCAGCTTCGCCAGGAAAGCGTCGCGGCCCTCCAGCACGCCGCGCGCGATGCCTTCGTCGACGACGCTGCCGCAGATGCCGATCTGCTCCTTGGCGGCCAGAAATGTCTCCTGAAGGGCCGCATCCCTTGTGATCAGCCAGCCGATGCGGATGCCGGGAATGCCGAAGGCTTTCGACAGCGACGAGACGCTGATGGCCTTTTTGCTCAGCGAGGCCGCCGAAGGCAGCCGCCTGCCATAGGAGAGATCGCGATAGGTTTCGTCGACCAGCAGATGGCAGCCGCTGGCCTCGGCGAGCGCGACCAGCGCGTCCAATTCGGTACGGCTCATCATGGTGCCGGTCGGATTGTGCGGGCAAGTAACGCTGATCAGCTTCGTGTTCGGCCGCATCGCGGCCTTGACGCGCTCGACGTCGATGGCGAAGCTTTCGTCGAAGGCGAGGTCGACAAAGCTGATGGCGCAGCCGATCGCCCGCGGCGTTTCGATGTTGGTGGCGTAGTTGGGCCGGATGACGACAAGGTGATCGCTGGCCGAGAGCAGCGAGGTGGCGATGATGAACAACGCGCCGGCCGCACCCGCCGTGACCAGCACATCGTCGGGCGCGATGCCAGCATCCTGCGCGGCGATCAGCGCGCGCAATTCCCTGTCGCCGCGATGCTCGCCATAGAAAAGGGTCAGATCAGGCAGCGAGAGGCCGATGTCGGAAAGTTTCTGATCGGCGATCGAACTTTCGGAGAGGTTGTAACGGATACGGTCGTAACCGTACTCCTCCGGCGCTTCTTTCTCGATCACCATTCTGGTGTAGTTCATGGCTCCCCCAGATCGTCTTGTCTCGGGTTATCCAAGCCACAAAAGCACGAAGCCTGCCAAGGCGAATTCGCCGGCAGGCTTCTGTTCCAGTCGTTCTAACGATTGGCTCAGCGTCAAATCGCCTCAGGCCAGGACTTTGGCCTTCCGGCCTTTGCCTTTGACGGGGGCGACCACGGCGGCCTTGCGGCCGAGGCCGATCGACTTCGCCAGTTCGGAGCGCGAAGCCGCGTAGTTGGGGGCAACCATCGGATAGTCCGAAGGCAGGCCCCATTTGGCGCGATAGGCGTCCGGCGTCAGGCCGAAATGCACACCGAGATGACGCTTCAGCGATTTGAATTTCTTGCCGTCCTCGAGGCAGATGATGAAATCCGGCGTCACCGACTTCTTCGGGTTGACGGCCGGGACCAGCGGTGCCGCCACGGGGGCGACCGGCTGGCCGAGCCCGCTGATCGAGGCGCTAACGCTGGCGATCAGCTCGGGAAGGCCGGACGCGGGCAGGCGATTCTTCTCTACATACGCGGATACGATATGGGCCGTCAGTTCGAGAAGGTCGAGGGTCTTGCTGGCGTGGCTGTTTTCGTCGGTCAATCTATTTCCTCCATCCATGGCGCATAACCTCGAAAATGGGGCCGTTTTCAAAAAGGATGATGCGCAAAATTAAAGTGAGTCGTCTTCGAGCGTCGCGCGCGACGCGATGTAGTCGGGCTGACTTCCTAGTCGGCAAATCTGCACAATGCAATCTATCGGCGCGACATCACACGGCATTTTGAACAACTATACTAAACTGTAATAATATCAGACGATCAGCGCCTTGTCGCGCCACAGACGAAATCCGCCTTCAAAGGCGCGTGTGTTGTCACCGCGCCTGGAGTCAGGGGGCAATTCGTCGAGCTTGTCGACATTGCCGCCGCCGATGACGACATAGTCTGGCTGCAGGGCGGCGCGTAGCCGGTTGACGACGTCGAAGACATGACCGCGCCACTTCTTCTTGCCGCGCTTTATGAGGCCGCGTTCACCGACATAGTCCTCGAAACTCTGGCCTTTTCTGTAGGGAAGGTGGGCGAGTTCCATCGGCTGGCCGACATTGTCGAGGACCATCGCCGCACCGAGGCCGGTTCCGAGGCCGAGGAACAGCATGCGCCCGCCCTCATAGCTGCCGAGGGCCTGCATCAGCGCGTCGTTGACCACCTTGACCGGCTTGCCGAACTCAGCGGTGAAATCGAAGCCAGCCCAGTCCTTGCCGAGATTCATGGGATCGAGCACCGGCTTGTTTTGACGCACGGGGCCCGGATAGCCCATCGAGATAACGTCGTAGGTCAGGCCGTCGGCGAGCTTCTTCACCTTGTCGATCATCTGCCTTGGCGTCAGGTCAGGCCCGGAATCCGTCCGGCGCTCGGTGCCACCGTCGCTGGTCAGGATCTTGACGTGCGACCCGCCAATGTCGATCGCCAGCACGACCTGCCCGGTGTCCGACGCAGCCTTCTTAACCACCTTGGCCATCTCGTCCCCTCCACTCATGCGACCGGGTCGATCCAGCCATTGGGCGGCCCGAAGCCGGCCATGGCGTCCGCTGGCCCCCACGTCCTCGGCTCGTAAAGATGCGGCGGCGTGGTGTCGCCGAGCACCGGACCGACGATGCGCCAGGCGAGTTCGGCGGCGTCCTGGCGGGTGAAGAGCTGGCCGTTGCCGTTCATGGCGTCGCCGATCAGCCGTTCATAAGGCGGCATGTCCCCCTTCGAATCGTCGAGCGCGGTGAGTTCCACCTGCTCGCCGATCATGTCGTCGCCGGGCGCCTTGCGCTGGGCGCCGATGGCGATCATCACCTGCGGGTCGATGCGGAAGCGGACGTAATTCTGGTCGGCGGGTTTGATCGGGTCGAAGACATCGAGCGGCGGCCGTTTCAGCCGCACCACCACCTCGGTGACATGCACCGGCATGTTCTTGCCGGCGCGGATGAAGAACGGCACGTCCTGCCAGCGCCAGGTGTCGACGAAAAAGCGTACCGCCGCGAAGGTCTCGACCGGCGAGTTCGGCGCCACGCCGGGCTCGGCGAGATAGCCGGTGAACTGGCCGCGCACGACATCGTCTTTCGTCAATGTCCGGATGGCGCGCAACACCTGCACCTTCTCGTCGATCAGGTCGTCGGCGGAGCGGCCGACCGGCGGCTCCATGGCCAGGAGCAGGAGGATGTTGAGCAGATGGTTCTCGATGACGTCGCGGATGGCGCCGACATCGTCATAGAACCGCCCGCGCCCCTCGACGCCGAAATCCTCTGCCATCGTGATCTGCACGCTCTCGACGTAATTGCGGTTCCAGATCGGCTCCAGCAGGGAGTTGGCGAAGCGGAAATAGAGCAGGTTCTGGATCGCCTCCTTGCCGAGATAGTGGTCGATGCGGAAGATCGACTGTTCGTCGAACACCAGGTGCAGCACCCGGTTCAGCCAGCGCGCCGACTGCAGATCGTGACCGAACGGCTTTTCGACCATCAGCCGCGCGCCATGCGCGGTGCCGGATTGCTCCAGCCCTTGCACGACGGTCTCGAACATGGACGGCGGCACCGCCATGTAATGCAGCGGCCGCTGGGCGCTGCCGAGTGCCGTCTTCAGCTTCTCGAAGGTTGTGGGATCGCGATAGTCGCCGCTGACATAGCGCAGCAGCGACGCGAACTTGGCGAAGACCGTCTCGTCGACGGCGCCGAGGGCATGGACGATGCCGTCGCGGGCGCGGTCCTGCAACTGCTTCAAGTCCCATGCATCGAAGGCGACGCCGATCACCGGTTCGGTGAGCGTGCCCTTGGCGACCATCTGGTAAAGCGCTGGAAATATCTTCTTGTGGGCGAGGTCGCCGGTCGCTCCGAAGAGCACCAGCGTATCGGACCGTTCCTGGCTCATGCGAGCGTCTCCCCTGTCGCCGTCACTTGCCGCCCTTCGGCTTTTCGATGTGCCCGCCAAAGGCATAGCGCATGGCGGACAACAGCTTGTCGGCGAATTCGGATTCGCCTTGCGAGGAGAAGCGGTCGAACAGGGCCGACGACAGCACCGGTGCCGGCACGCCGGTGTCAATCGCCGCCTTCAGCGTCCAGCGGCCCTCGCCGGAATCCGAGACCCGGCCGCCGAATTGCGCCAGACCCGGATCGCTCTTCAGCGCGCCGGCGGTGAGATCGAGCAGCCAGGAGCCGATGACGCTGCCATGCCGCCACACCTCGGCCACCTGCGGAAGGTCGATGTCGAACTGGTAGTATTGCGGGTTTTCCAGCGGGCTTGTCTCGGCGTCGGCCGTCCGCTGCCGTTTGCCGGCATTGGCCGACTTCAGGATGTTCATGCCTTCGGCATAGGCGGCCATGACGCCGTATTCGATGCCGTTGTGCACCATCTTGACGAAATGGCCGGCGCCGCTCGGTCCGCAATGCAGGTAGCCATAGGGCGCGGTGCCGGCGGTCTTGTCCGGGGTGGGCGCGCCGGCATCAGCGCCAGGCGCCAGTGTGGCAAAGACCGAATCGAGGTGCTGCACCGCCACGTCGGGACCGCCGATCATCAGGCAGTAGCCGCGCTCCAGCCCCCAAACACCGCCACTGGTGCCGACATCGACAAGATGCATGCCCTTGGTGGCCAGTTTCGCGGCCTGGTCGACGGCGTCGTGATAGTAGGAATTGCCGCCGTCGATGACGATGTCGCCGGGCTCAATCAGCGCCGCGACCTGATCGATGATCCTGCCGGTGATCGCCGCCGGCAGCATCAGCCAGACACAGCGCGGCTTGGCCAGCTTGCCGACGAATTCTTCCAGGGATGCCGCCCCCAAGGCGCCGTCGCTCACAAGCGCCGCGACGCTGGCCGGGTTGATGTCATAGACGACGCATTCGTGGCCGTCGCGCATCAGCCGCCGCACCATGTTGGCGCCCATCCGGCCCAGTCCCATCATTCCGATCTGCATGGTTTCGTCCCTGTTTCCTAGAGATTTTCTGGGGTTGTCGAGGAAGGATCTAGTGGCTGTCCTGCGCGCCTGACATGACGGAGAAGTCGACATTCTCCCAATCGCCGGTTCCGGGCCAGAAAAAAGTGAAGAGCAGTGTGCTTCCGTTGAGGAGGCTGGCCGTGGGTAGATCGACAAGGTGAAGGCCGAAAGCGTTTTCCGCTGTCCGGCTGTCGTGGGCGGTTGCCCAATTGTCCGTGCTCCAGTGGACGGTGGCCGCCGTCAGCAGCTCGACGCGCAATGTCTTGCCCTCGGGCAGTGCGCGAATCTTGTTGTTGAAGCGCCATGCCCTGAACGAGGATACGGTCTTGTCCTGGATGTAGCGCTTCACGCCTTGCGGCGGCATATCGAAGACGGCGCCATCGCGGAGCGAGCGCAGCAGCTTGATGTGTTCGGAATGCGCCCAGACCAGTGGCATGGCGCTGCCCGATGGCTTGCCATGCAGCAACTCGCGTTCGGGAATATCGGCGCCGTCCCACACCTGTTCGGGCAGCAGGCCGCCAGGCCCGGCCGACCGTTCCAGCGCATCGAGCAAGCTGGCCGCCTTGTCCTTGCTCCCGGCGGCCAGCTCGTAATGCGCCCTTTCGCCGGCCAGCAGGGGCCAGGGCCGGCCCTGGCCGGTGCCGTCGAAGGGCGCGCCATCCTCATGCTCGCCATAGCCGTCGCTGTTATAGCGGTACCAGAGCGGCCCTTGCGGCAGTTCGCAGCGCAGTTGCGCGTCGATGACCTTGACGGTGTCCACGATGCGCGGATCGTCGGCGGCTCTCAGGCCAAAGCGCACCAGCGCCAGCGCATCCGGGCTGACGATTTCCTCGGCCGGTCGGTCCGTTTCGCCGGGTGGGCGGTTCTTGATCGGCACATAGCCGTCCTTCGGCGAGCCGGCGTCGGGGTCGTCTGGCGGCGCAATGCGGACGTAATAGCCGCCGACGCCGACGGTCTTGCAGATGGCGGTGCCGCTGACATAAGTCCAGCGCTCGACCTGATCGTTCCAGCAGTCGGCGGTTTCGCGCAGGTAGGCCGCCTCCGCCGCTTTGCCGCAGCCGTCGAGCAGGTCGGCGCCGGCAAGCAGTGCCGCGATCTCGACGGCCAGCGTGAACGGGCTATAGCCGGCGTCTTCTTCCCAGCGGTCCTCGCCGGTGACCGGACCATTGCGCACGACATAGGAGGCGGCGCGCTCGATCATCGGCAGGAAGGCCTTCAGCCTGGCACGCGGCAAGTGGCCAGCGCGATGCAGGGCATCCGCCAGCAGCAAGGGAAAGGCGCATTCGTCCATCTGGATGCCAGGCCAATAAGCGGAGCCATCGAGCCAGGCGTTCTGCGGCCAATGGCCGTCCGGCTGCTGGATGAAGCGGAGATATTCCAGGATCCGCAGCGCCGAAGCGGCATCGCCGGCGGCGAGAAAGCCGCCCGCCGTTTCGACCAGGTCGCGTGGCCAGACAAGATGGTAGCCG
Source organism: Mesorhizobium sp. LNHC229A00 (assembly GCF_000502415.1). Lineage (NCBI taxonomy): Bacteria > Pseudomonadati > Pseudomonadota > Alphaproteobacteria > Hyphomicrobiales > Phyllobacteriaceae > Mesorhizobium > Mesorhizobium sp. LNHC229A00. The sequence goes on along the minus strand of NZ_AYWQ01000005.1, from coordinate 203,144 downwards.
CCGAGATCATCGTCGCCTTTGTTGAATCCCCATGGGATCGACAGGCTGGCCACCGCCGCCCCGGGCATTGCCGACGACCGGTGGGTTGCCAGCACCGCGGTGGAGACGCGGTAGCTGTTCACTCCGGGGACCGCGTGGCGGTCCAGTGGCAGCAGCCCCGCCTGCCATTTGCGCCATTGTTCGACGTACAATTTCGCCGCCGGTTCAAAACCCTGCTTCAGGCTGGCGAAGGCGTTTTCGGCGGCTTCGTCCGGTGTCGTCCCGAAACCCAGCGCCAGCACGGTTTTTGTGTTGGCGGCGGTGAAGCCGATCTCGCCGGTCAGCGCGACATTGCCGTCCTCGGCACGCCGGCAAGCCGTGTCGAGCTTGCCGGTATTGTTGAGTTGCTGCCAGCCGTCGGAGAAGCCGACATAGCCGGCCGAGCAATCCCGCCAAGGCAGGGACGAGACCAGCGCCAGGCAGGTGCCGCGCCCCGAGGCAAACAGGACAGGCTTTCCCTGGTACTCGCCGACCCAGGCGGTGTTGCCCATGCCGGCATTGACCAGATGCGGCGCCAGAAGCGCGTAGACGCGGTAGTCGGCCGCGGAGCCCTTGATCGGGCTGAAGGTGATTTCCTGCACCAAGGTCGGACGCGCCGGATCGGCCAGAATACGCTTCTCGATCCGGTAGGCGCCGTCATCGGCTGTATTGGCCAGCCTGTAGGCGGGCACGCCGTCCTCGAACGGCCCGATGCCGTGCGAGGCATCGCGCTTCTCCTCGGAGAAATAGCCATCCCTGCCGGTGACGATGAGGCCGAGGTCGCGCGTGCAGGCGCTGTCGACGCGCGGGTAATACACCTCGTTCAGGATCCCGTGGCTGATGGTGAACCAGACGCGGCTGGACGGCGAAAGCGCCGAGCCGACTCCGCTCTTGGCGCTTGAGGNCCGTGGCTGATGGTGAACCAGACGCGGCTGGACGGCGAAAGCGCCGAGCCGACTCCGCTCTTGGCGCTTGAGGTCCAGCGCGCGGGAATTCCCGGTGCGCCCGGCGGCACAGTCGGCGTCACTGCCATGCTTGTTCGCTCTCCTGGCCCGCATGCCTAGCCATCAAACGACGCCATTTCAATCAGCGCACCGCAAGTTGATCGCCGGCGCACATCGGATTGCAGTTGACAGCCCGCCGGCCTTCTGCACTTTTGTCTGACAATAGATAAAAAACAGGATCGCAATCGCGAAATTCGTCGACAATCAAACTGATCAGCAACTCTCGGGAGGAGTATCACATGAAGAAACTATTGGTTCTCAGCACGCTTGCAGCGGTGCTCGCGGCCGGTACGGCTTTTGCGGACACCAGCGGCAAGAAGATCGCGTTCTCCAACAATTATGCCGGCAATTCGTGGCGGCAGGCGATGCTCGACAGCTATGGCATCGTCACCAAGAAGGCCGTCGACGACAAGGTCGTCGGGGCGGCCGATGTCTTCACCACCGCCGACAAGGAAGTGCCGACCCAGGCCGCCCAGGTGCAGAACCTGATCCTGCAGGGCTATGACGCCATCGTCATCAACGCCGCCTCGCCGGATGCGCTCAACGGCGCCATCAAGCAGGCCTGCGATGCCGGCATCACCGTCGTCTCCTTCGACGGCACCGTCACCGAGCCTTGCGCCTATCGCGTCGTCGTCGACTTCAAGGACATGGGCAAGCAGGAAGTCGAGCACATGGCCAAGTTCCAGCCCAAGGGCGGCAATCTGCTTGAAATCCGGGGGCTTGCCGGCACCTCGATCGACGATGCCATCCATGCAGGCATCCTCGAAGGCGTGGCCGCGCATCCCGAATTCAAGATCGTCGGTTCTGTCACCGGCGACTGGGACCAGACCACGGCTCAGAAGGCGGTGGCGACCATCCTGCCGTCGCTGCCCGACGTCGTCGGCATCGTCGACCAGGGCGGTGACGGCTATGGCGCCGCGCAAGCCTTCGCCGCCGCCGGCAAGCCGCGCCCGACCATCATCATGGGCAACCGGCAGGACGAATTGAAGTGGTGGAAGGAGCAGAAGGACAAGGACGGCTATCAGACCTGGTCGGCTTCGATCGCGCCGGGCGTATCGACGCTCGCCTTCTGGGTGGCGCAGCAGGTGCTCGATGGCCGCAAGGACATTCCGCACGATCTGCTGGTGCCGTATCTGGCCTTCACCCAGGACGATTTCGAGGCGGCCTTGCCCAAGATCAAGGAGGGCGGTGTCGCCACCCACGAATACACGCAGGAAGATGCCATCGCGGCGATCAAAGCCAATATCAAGTGAAAGTCGCAGACGCGTTGCCGCGGGCATCATCGAGCGGATATCGTTGAGCATGGCTGCAGGCGACACGGACATCGTCAGACAGGGCGGCGCCGAAAACCAATTCGGCGCCGTCAGCGTTGACATCGTAAGACTTGACGGTGCCGAAAAGCATTTCGGCGCCGTCAGGGCGCTAGGCGGGGTGGATTTCCATGTCGGGCCCGGCGAGTGCGTCGGCCTCGTCGGCCATAATGGCGCCGGCAAGTCGACGCTGATGCACATGGTGGCCGGGACCTCGACGCCCGACGGCGGCACGATCACCGTGCATGGCGGCATCGAGGACAACTACTTGGTGTCGCGGGCGCAGCAGCTTGGCATACGCTGCGTGTTCCAGGAACTGTCGCTGTGCCCCAATCTCAGCGTCGCCGAAAACACGCGCATCAATCATGCTTCGCTCACCGGCTTCGGCTGGCGGCGCAAGGCGGCGGAGCTGATCGCCGCCAAGCTGGACGAAATCTTTCCGGACCATGGCATCTCGGCCTGGGACATTGTCAGCGATCTGTCGATCGGCCGGCGCCAGATGGTCGAGGTGGCGCGTGCCTTCACCGTGACTCAGGACCGGCTCGACCTGGTCATCCTCGACGAACCGACCTCGTCGCTCGACGCGCACACATCGGGCCAGTTGCTGGCCTTCGTGCGCCGCTTCGTCGCCGGCGGCAAAAGCTGCATCCTGATCTCGCACGTGCTGGGCGAGGTGCTGCGGAACGCCGACCGGATCGTGGTGATGCGTGACGGCAAGGTGGTGGCGTCGGACGCGGCTGGCGCCTTCGATCGCGACCGGCTGGTGACCGTGATGGGCGGAGCCGAGGCGCGCGCGAAGACCGCCGCGCAGGCCGCTGCCGCCAAGACAGGCGCCAATCCGCTTCGCGTCCGGGCGCGGCCCGCCGGACAGGCGGATGGCAAGGATCTCGTCGCGCGCGCGGGCGAGATCATCGGCCTTGCCGGGCTGGCCGGTCACGGACAGACCGACTTGCTGCTGCGTATCTTCGACGCCGCCGCACGCGCCAAGCCCGGCATCGAGGTGACGGCGCCGGTCGCGCTGGTGGCGGGCGACCGCCAGTCCGATGGCATTTTCCCGCAATGGTCGGTTGCCGAAAACATCGGCATCCGCTCGCTGGCGCGCTTGCGCAACGGGCTGTTGATTTCACCCCAGCGTGAGGCCGAATTGGCCGCGTTCTGGCAGAAGAAGATCGGCATCCGCACGCCTGACATGAACAACAACATCTTCTCGCTCTCGGGCGGCAACCAGCAGAAAGCGCTGTTCGCCAGGGCGCTCGGCTCCGATGCCCAGATCGTGCTGATGGACGACCCGATGCGCGGCGTCGACATCGGTACCAAGCTGGAGGTCTACGATCTCGTGCGCGAGGAGGCGGGCCGCGGACGCTCCTTCCTCTGGTACACGACCGAAACCGAAGAGCTCGACAATTGCGACCACATCTATGTCTTCAAGAACGGCCGCATCGTGGCCAATCTGACGCGCGACGAGCTGACCGAAGAGAAGATCATCCAGTCCTCCTTCGGCGATGCGGCCTGAGATGACGGCGACGCCAATCGACAATGGCTTCAAGGGATCGGCGGCACGCAATGCGGCGGCGCGGGCGCGGCTGTTGCGCGGCCTGCTGCCCGCGCTATCCCTAGCGCTGGTGTTGCTCGCGATCGCCTGGCTCAATCCGCGCGCCATCAGCTATTTCGGCTTCAGCCTGATGTTGAACCTGGCGATTCCGATCGCGCTGGCGACGATCGCGCAGATGTTCGTCATCGCCGGCAACGAGCTTGATCTCTCGATCGGCACCTTTGTCGGTTTTGTCGGTTGCGTCACCGCGACCTGGCTGAAGGATGCGCCACTCATTGGAGTCCTTATTCTCGCCGGATCGATCGGCATCTATGCGCTGCTCGGCGCGCTGATCCATCTGCGCAACCTGCCCTCCATCGTGGTGACGCTCGGCATGAGCTTCGTCTGGCAGGGCCTCGCCATTCTCGTCCTGCCAAAACCGGGCGGCAAGGCGCCGGACTGGCTTTTGGCGATCATGTCGTTCAAACCGCCTTTCATTCCGTTTCCGATCATCGCCGCGCTGCTGATCGCGGCCGTCGTGCATTTCGGCCTGATGCGTACCTCCTATGGGGTGATCCTGCGCGGCTCGGGCGGCAATCCGGCGGCGCTCAAGCGCGCCGGCTGGTCGCTGCTCAGGACCAAGATCGTGCTGTTTGCGCTGGCCGGCCTGTTCGGCGTTCTGTCGGGCATGGCGCTGATCGGCATCACCACCTCCGCCGATGCCAATATCGGCAATGGTTACACGCTGCTGGCCATCGCCGGGGTCATCCTCGGCGGCGGCGAGTTCGTCGGCGGCAGGGTCTCGCCAACCGGCGCCGTCATCGGCGCGCTGACGCTGGCGCTGGCCGCCTCGCCGCTGCTCACCTTCATGCACATTCCGCCCGACTGGCAGGTGGCCGCCAACGGCGCCATCCTGATCATCGTGCTTGCGGCGCGGGTGCTGATCAGCCGCAGGGAACGGTGAGCGATGGCTTCGCTGAAGACCCTGCTCACAAAACCCTGGATATGGTCGTTTGTCGGTGCGCTGCTGGTGTGGCTGGCGACGATCGCCTTCACAGGGGGCTATGGCGGCGGAGGCATGGTCACGGCGGCATTGTCGCTTGCCGTGTTCACCGTCATCGTCGGTGTCGGCCAGATGTTCGTCATCACGCTTGGACCCGGCAATGTCGACCTGTCGCTGCCGGCCAATATCGGCCTCGCCAGCGCGGTCGCCATGAAGGTGATGGGCGGCAGCGATGCCATGATCCTGGTCGGATTGCTGGCGGCGCTCGCCTGTGGCGCCGCGATCGGGGCCATCAACTATCTACTGATCTGGGCGCTGCGCATCCCGCCGATCATCGCCACGCTGTCGGCGAGCTTCATCATCCAGTCGGTCGACATCAGCTATGGGCGCGGACTGCAGATCAAGCCGCCGCCTGGCTTCGCCGATTTCACCAACTGGCAGGTGCTGGGCGTACCCGTGCTGGCGATCCTCACCGTGCTGTTCACCATCGCAGCGGCCATCGCCTTGCAGCGCATGATCTATGGCCGCTCGGTGCTGGCGATCGGCCAGAATATCCGCGCCGCCTGGCTCGCCGGTGTCAATGTCGGGCGCATCCGCTTCCTCACCTATACGCTGTCGGGCGCGCTCGGCGGCATCGACGGCGCGCTGCTCGCCGGTTATTTCCGCGGCGCCAACGTCGACATCGGCAACGAATACCTGCTCGCTTCGATCGCCGTGGTCGTCATCGGCGGCACGTCGGTGGCGGGCGGCAAGGCCAATGTGCCCGGCGTCTGGGGGGCGGCGCTGTTCCTGGTGCTGCTGCTCACCATGCTCAACACATTCGGCGTCAGCGCCGGGGTGCGGCTCTTGCTGACCGGGCTTATCATCGTAGGGGTGATCACGGCTGCGGGCGGCGAGAAGGCGGTGCGCTGACCGCAACGTCTCCGGCGCGACCGCAGCCTGTCTTGCCAACGATTGGACCAGCCGGTTCCCATTCGCGGCGTGGCCTTGTAAACCGGTCCCCGATCTCAGTCGGTCTTGGGAGGCCCCCACTTGTCCAGTTCTGTCAGCGTCGCGAACGAGGGTGGCGTCGCCATCGTCACCATCGACAATCCGCCGGTAAACGCGCTGAGTTTCCACGTCCGCGAACCGCTGATGCAGGCTCTGGCCGCTTTGCGCGATGACGCATCGGTCGCGGCAATCGTCATTGCTTGCGCCGGCCGGACCTTCGTTGCCGGTGCCGACATCACCGAATTCGGCAAGCCGATGCAGCACCCGGAATTGCGCGCCATCGTGGCGGTGCTGGAAGCCATTGCCAAGCCGACCGTCGCCGCCATCCAGGGTACCGCGCTCGGCGGCGGGCTGGAATTGGCGCTCGGCTGCCATTTCCGCGTTGCCGATCAAGGCGCAAGGCTCGGCCTGCCCGAGGTGAAGCTCGGCATCCTGCCCGGTGGCGGCGGCACGGTGCGGCTGCCGCGCCTGGTTGGCGCCGCCAAGGCATTGAAGATGATCGTTTCCGGTACACCGATCGGTGCCGATGAGGCATACGGCGCCGGCCTGCTGGATGCCGTTTTCGAAGGCGATCTGACCACCCACGTCGTCAATTTCGTCCGCGAGATGGCCCGCAAGGGTGGTCCGTTCACGCCGGTACGCGACCGCGACGACGTCCTCAAGGAAACCGACCTTGCCGCCTTCGATGCCGAGGTCGCGGATCTTGCCCGCAAAGCGCGTGGCCTCGAAGCGCCTGTTGCCTGTGCGCAGGCGGTGCGCAATGCCGTCACGCTGCCCTTCGACGAGGCGCTGGCGGAGGAGCGGGCGCTGTTCGTCAAGCTCGTCGCCAGCGACCAGTCGCGCGCCCAGCGGCATCTGTTTTTCGCCGAACGCGAGGCGGCCAAGCTTCCCGGCAAGGATGTCGTCAAGCGCAGGATCGCCCGCGTCGGTGTCATCGGCGCCGGCACAATGGGCGGCGGCATTGCCATGGCATTCGCCAATGGCGGCTTTCCCGTCACCTTGCTGGAAACCAGCCAGGAGGCGCTGCGGCGCGGGCTGGCGACGATCGAGAAGAATTACACCGTCTCGGTTGCACGCGGCTCCTTGAGCGAGGATGCCAAGCGGCAGCGGCTCGCCCAGTTCAAAGGCACGGTCGACCATGCCGATCTCGCCGATTGCGACCTGATCGTCGAGGCAGCGTTCGAGGACATGGCGGTCAAGAAAGAAATCTTCGGGAAGCTTGACGCGGTGGCGAGGCCGGGCGCCATCCTCGCCACCAACACCTCTTATCTCGACATCGACGAAATCGCCGCCTCGACCTCGCGGCCGCAGGATGTCCTCGGCCTGCATTTCTTCTCGCCGGCCAACGTCATGAAACTGCTGGAGATCGTACGCGCCGAAAAAACGGCACCCGATGCGCTGGCGACCGTGGTCGACCTTGCACGCCGGATCGGCAAGGTGGCTGTCGTCGTCGGCGTCTGCCACGGCTTCGTCGGCAACCGCATGCTGGCCGCGCGCGGCTCGGAACCCGAGGCGCTGCTGCTCGAAGGCGCTACCCCCAGCCAGATCGATAAGGCGTTCACCGATTTCGGCTGGCCAATGGGTCCGTTCCAGATGGGCGACCTTGCCGGTCTCGACATCGGCTGGCGCAACCGCAAGGCGCGGGGCCTGACGGCCGTCATCGCCGACACACTGTGCGAACAGGGGCGTTTCGGCCAGAAAACCGGCCGTGGCTTCTATCTCTACGAGAACGGTTCGCGAATGCCGGTGCCCGATCCCGAGGTCGAGGCGCTAATTCGCGGCAAGGCGGCGGAAAAGGGCATCGTGCCGCGCACGATAGGCGCCGACGAAATCATCGAGCGCACACTCTATCCCCTGATCAACGAGGGGGCGAAGATTCTGGAGGAGGGAATCGCTGCCCGTGCGTCCGACATCGATGTCGTCTGGGTCAATGGCTATGGCTTTCCCGTCGGCAAGGGCGGCCCGATGTTCTGGGCCGGCCTCGAAGGCGCGGACAGGATCGTCGGGCGACTCAGGTATTGGCATGAGCGGACAGGCAAGGATGTTTTCAAACCGGCTCCTTTGCTCGAGCGGATGGCCGAAACCGGCTCATGGCAAGTCTGATCCGAGGTAGTCAGCGGCCTGCGGGAATCACCGTATCCGCGCATCGATGATCTCGACAAAGCGGGCGAAAAGGCCGGCCTGCGACTTGATCTTGAGCTTGCGGTAGATGTTGCGGCGATGGACCTTCACGGTTCCCGGCACGATGCGCATGGCCCTGGCGATCGATTCTGTCGAATGGCCCTGCAGCACTAGGTCGACGACGTGTTTTTCGCGTGGCGTCAGCGACAGGCTTTTCCAGATATGGGCGCGGTCGAACTCGTTGACCTCGGTGATTTCCTGGTCCTGCTTCGTCTCGGCCGGTTCCTCGGTGGGAAGGGTTGGCCAGCGCAGCCTGGTGAAGCTGATCACCGCCGGCGCCATGTCGCGCAGCAGCCTGGCATCGGCGGTGCCGAACGGACCGGAAGCGCTTAGCCGCATCAGCGACAGCACCAGCGCGTCCTTGCCCGGCAGCGGCACGAAGAAGCCGACTTCCTCTGCCAGCCTGGTCTGGCTGTAATAGGAGCGAAAATATTCGCTGGCGTAGAAGCGGTCAGGAGCCAGTTCGCGCATGCGCCAGAAGCCTTCCTTGCGCTCGACCGCCGCGTGATGGAAGGGGTCGAGCAGGTAGGGGCCTTCCTGGTAGAGCGCGACGAAGACGTGGCTTTCGGTCGGCGTGAAGGTCTCGAACAGCAGTGGCGGGCGCGCCGCACCCCGATAGCCGAAGACCACGCAATGGTCGAAGCCGACATGCTGCCGCAGCCAATCGACCATCGCTTGACCGAAGAGATCCCCGCTCGTCTCCCGCGTCGCCGCGACAAGGGTGGCGAGCCGGCTGTATTCGTCGCTGCGGGAAACGCTCAATCCAATACCACCTTAAACGGGAAAATAGATCAGATATACCACCTACGAGGTATATACTAGATGCCATTGGCTCTGGTAGCGTCTTGAAATCGCATCGTCCTGGAGCCCGCAGCCTTGACCGCAGTGCCCGACATCGAATTTCGCGGCGTCGCCAAGCGCTATGGCGCGGTGACCGCGGTCAGCGGCATCGACCTTGCCGTGCCGCCCTCCGCCTTCGTTGCGCTGCTTGGACCGTCCGGCTGCGGCAAGACCACCTGCCTGCGCATGATCGGCGGGTTCGAACAGCCGAGCGAAGGCCAGGTGTTCATCCGTGGCCAGGACATGGCCGGCACGCCGCCCTACCGACGGCCGGTCAACATGGTGTTCCAGCAATACGCGCTGTTTCCGCATCTCGATGTCGAAGCCAACGTTTCCTATGGGCTGCGCCAGGCAAGGCCACGGCTGTCGTCGCGCGATATCGGCCGGCGGGCCGGCGAAGCGCTCGAAATGGTGCGGCTCGCCGGCTATGGCGGCCGCAAGATCCACGAACTGTCCGGCGGCCAGCAGCAGCGTGTCGCGCTGGCGCGCGCGCTGGTCAACAAGCCGGCGGTGCTGCTGCTCGACGAGCCGCTTGCGGCGCTCGACAAGAAGCTGCGCACCGACATGCAGATCGAGCTGCAGAACCTGCAGCGCGAGATCGGCATCACCTTCGTGCTGGTGACCCACGACCAGGAGGAAGCGCTGTCGATGAGCGATTTCGTCTGCGTCATGAATGGCGGGCGCATCGTCCAGCTCGGCCAGCCGAGCGAGATCTATGATGAGCCGGCCGACCTGTTCGTCGCCGATTTCGTCGGCAAGACCAATCTGTTGAGCGGCACCGTCGCCGGGCACACGGGCGACCTGGTGGACGTGGCGCTGGCGGACGGCACTGTGGTCGCGGCGCGCAAGCGAACCGCGCTTCTACAAGGCGAGACCGTCTCGGTCAGTCTGCGCCCTGAATCGCTCAGCCTTGGCGCTCCCGAAAGCGGTCCGCTCAAGGGCATCGTCCGCAACCGGATATTCCTCGGCTCGACCGCGGAATACGCGATCGAAGTGCAGGGCATCGGCACTTTGCTCGCCAAGGCTGATCACCTGATCGGCCAAGGCAATCTCTTCAAGCCGGGTGAACCCGTCGCCATCGGCTATGCCACGGGAACGCCGCTGGCGTTTCCGGAAACCAAGAACAACGGGACCAACCAGAGGGTAAACAAACATGTCGAAATCATATCGTGACGGACTGCCGATAAGCCCGGAGAATTTCGTCGACCAGCTGATGCGCCTGAAGCGCGGCTCGATCGGCCGCCGCGACTTCCTTGGCCTCACCGGCCTTGGCATCGCAACGGCGGTGATGGCGCGCGAGATCGGCATCATGCCGACGCCTGCCTTCGCCGCCGAAAGCCTTGGCGACCGCATGTCGATCGCCACCTGGCCGAACTACCATGACCCGCAGACCTTCGAGAACTTCAAGAAGGACACCGGCGTCGCCGTCGAGGTCAACGTGTTCGGCTCCAATGAGGAGATGCTGGCCAAGCTGCAGGCCGGCGCCTCGGGCTGGAGCCTGTTCGTGCCGACCAATTATACGATCTCGACCTACAAGAAGCTCGGCATCATCGAGCCGCTGGAGATGGCGAAGCTGCCGAATTTCGACGGCACCCAGGAAGATCCGCGCTTCACCTCCGAGGGCACGATCGACAAGGTGATCTACGCCGTGCCGAAGAACTGGGGCACCACAGGCTTTGCAGTGAACACCAAGAAGCTGACCAAGCCGATGACGAGCTGGAAGGAGTTCTGGGATACCGCCATGGCCGAGGGCGATGGCCGCACCATGGTGCACGACTACCAGCTCACCACCATCGGCAACGCGCTGAAATATTACGGCTATTCGTTCAATTCTCTGAAGCAGGACGAGCTCGCCAAGGCAGAGGAACTGCTGCTGAAGGTCAAGCCGCATCTGTTCGCCGTCTCGTCCGACTACCAGCCCGGTATGCGTGCGGGCGACGCGTGGATGACGATGTGCTGGACCAATGACGGCGCGCAGCTGCATCGCGACATTCCCGAGATCGCCTATGTGCTGGGCAAGGAGGGCGGCGAGATCTGGACCGATTTCTATGCGATCCCGAAGGACGCGCCCAACAAGCCCGCCGGTTATGCGCTGCTCAACTATCTGATGAACCCGCAGGTCGCGGTGAAGGAGCACCTCGCCAACGGCGCGCCTTCGACGGATGCGCGCGTCAACAAGCTGCTGCCCAAGGAAGTGCTCGACAATCCGATTCTCTATCCGGCGGTGGAGCTGTTGACGCCGCTCGAATTCGGCGCGGCGGCAACGCTGACCGACCCGGGCCGTGCCGAACTGATGGCGCGCTTCAAATCGGCTTGAGAGTGGCCTGGATAAAGACAATCGACCGGCGGGCCCATGCCCGCCGGCACCGGGGCGGTTTCGATGCACGGCAACAGATTTCGGCGTAATTTTCTGACCGCCTTGCTGCTCGCGCCGGCGACGGCATGGCTGGTGGTGTTCCTGGTGCTGCCATTCATCGCCATCGCCGTGTTCAGCGTCGGCGAGCGGGCGCCGGAGGGCGGCTACCAGGCAGCCTTCACGCTGGCGCAATATGCCAATCTCCCGGCACGGGCGACCGCGTTCTGGAACACGATGGTGCTGGCGCCAGTTGGCGCGCTCGCCTGCCTGCTTGTCGCCTATCCGGTCGCCTATTACCTCGCCTTGCAGGCGCCGCAGCGCTGGCGGCTGATCCTGCTCGCGCTGGTCGTCATTCCGTTCTGGACCAGCCTTTTGATGCGGACATATGCGTGGATGTACATTCTGGGTGGACGCGGCATCCCGGCGCTGCTCGCCTTTGCCGGCATCGAGGATGTCAGGTTGATCAACACGCCGGGCGCAGTCCTGCTCGGCATCGTCTACGGCTATCTGCCGCTGATGATCCTGCCGATCTATGTCAGCCTCGAACGGCTCGACCGAAGGCTGCTGGAGGCCTCCGCCGATCTCGGCGCGACGCCGTTGTCGACCTTTGTCGGCGTGACCCTGAAGCTGTCGCTGCCGGGCGTGATGACCGGCTTCTCGCTGGTCATGATCCTGCTGCTCGGCGAATACCTGATCCCGACGCTGCTCGGCGGCGGCAAGGTGTTCTTCATCGGCAACGCGCTGGTCGACCTCTTCCTGCAGTCGCGCAACTGGCCGTTCGGGTCGGCCATCGCGATCACGCTGGTGCTGGTCTCGGTGGTGGTGCTGATTGTCGCCAACCGCATTTCGAACCGCGTTGCGGGCGCTCGCCGGGTGGACCTCATCTGATGCGCGCCTTCGTCATTGCCGTCTTTGCGTTCCTCTACCTGCCGATCGTGCTGGTCGTGCTGTTTTCCTTCAACGCCGGCCACCATGCCAGCGAGTTCACCGGTTTCTCGGTGCAGTGGTACGGCAAGGCCCTGTCCAACCCGTTCCTGGTCGAGGCGCTGAAGAACAGCCTGTTCATCGCCACCACCAGCGCCCTGCTGGCGGCGGTGTTCGGCACCGCGGCGGCGCTTGGCCTGGCGCGTGTCGGCGCCAGAACCCGCGCGGTCTTCGACGGGCTGCTTGGCGCGGCGATCGTCGTTCCGGGCGTCGTCATCGGGATCTCGACGCTGGTTGCACTCGTTCAGCTGTTCGCGGTCGTCAATCCGTTCCTCGCCTCGGTCTGGCCGGGCGACCAGCCGCCGCGCCTGTCGCTCGGCTACGGCTCGATCATCGCCGCGCATGGCCTGTTCTCGATGGCGCTGGTGACGATGATCGTCGGCACGCGGCTCGGCAGCCTCGATCGCAATCTGGTCGAGGCCTCCAGCGATCTATACGCCACGCCGTTGACGACCTTCCGCTCGATCGTCCTGCCGCAGATCATGCCGGCGGTGGTCGCCGGTTTCCTGCTCGCCTTCACCTTCTCCTTCGACGACTTCATCGTCGCCTTCTTCGTCGCCGGCGCGCAGACGACGCTGCCGATATATGTCTTTGCCTCTATCCGGCGCGGCGTAACGCCGGAGATCAACGCCATCGCGACGATCGTGCTCGTCGCCTCCGTCCTGCTCGTGGTGCTTGCCCAATGGCAGCTGCGCCAGCGCAAGCCGTCAAACTGAAAGCCGCTCCATGATCCTCAAAGACCGCATCGCCGTGGTGACAGGCGCCGGCTCCGGCATCGGACGTGCCGGCGCCATGATCATGGGCAGGGAAGGCGCGGTGGTCATTATCGCCGACAGGGATGAGGCCGCCGGCGAGGCAACGGCCGCGGATATCCGGGCGGCAGGCGGCCGGGCCGAGGCGATCGCGACCGACGTCTCGAACGACAATGCGGTCGACCAGCTCATCGTCGGTACGCTCGACAGATATCAACGCATCGACATCCTGCACAATCATGCCGGCATCCAGGTCGGCGGCACGCTGACCGAGGTCGAGACCGCCGGCATGGACGCCTCCTGGCGGGTCAATGTGCGGGCGCAATTCCTCGCGGCGAGGATCGTCATGCCGTCGATGATCGCGCAAGGCGGCGGCGTCATCCTCAACACGGCTTCGAATTCGGGTGTGTTCTACGACCGCGAGATGATCGCCTACGCGACGTCGAAGCACGCGGTGGTGGCGATGACCAGGCAGATGTCGCTCGACTATGCCCGGCACAATGTGCGCGTCAACGCGCTCTGCCCGGGCTGGGTCGACACCCCATTCAACGAGCCGTTCATCGCCCAGATGGGCGGACGCGAGGCGATCGAAACCTATGTCCGCACCAAGATCCCGATGGGGCGCTGGGCGGTGGCCGAAGAGATCGCCGAGGCGATCCTGTTCCTCGTCTCGGACCGTTCATCCTTCATGACCGGGCAGGCGCTGGTGATAGATGGCGGCGAGAGCATCGGCTGACGCTGCTTTCATCGATCGACCTTTCCATTTAAGCCGCTTTTTCTGTCGTTTCGCTGGATGCCGGACGGCACAAGACCAAGGTCTAGCGGGCATGGGACTTCAGTGCCATGCTAGGTCACAGGGTGTTTTTCTGTTTCTTTTCAACTTGTTATGCGTACGGCACAGCGCGCGCTCTCGGATTGAGACCGCATTTGTCTAAAGTTTACCGGGTATCATTAGCGATTTCTCATACGCAGGTGGTTCAGCGGTGGGCGAGTGCGGCGATTCCCGAGGAGATTACCATGACAAACCGGAAAACACTGTTCGCGGCCGTTGCCGCATTGGCGCTTCTGGCGTCTCCGGCGCTCGCCGGCAATGGGCATGGCAATGGCGGCGGCAATGCTGGAGGCAATGGCGGCGGCAATGGCAATGGCAATGGCGGCACCCATGGGAATGGCAACGGCAACAGCGGTGCTTCGCACGGCAAGTCGTCGTCGGCACCGGGCCGGGCAGGCAAGACGGAAACGGACACAACGGCCGACACCACGGTTGACACGGACACAAAGGTCTCATCCGTACCCAAGGACAAGAACATCCACGCCAAGCTCGGCCGGCTGAACTCGCTGCAGCGCAACGTCAACGCCTATACGCACTCCAAGAGCAAGAAGTTCGCCGCCATTCAGGCATTCGTGACGCAGTCCGCGAAAGCCAAGAATGCGCAGGCCGCGGCTGCGGCGGCCGCTGCTACGGCTGCCGCGGCCCAGGCTCAACTGGATACGCTGAATTCGCAGTTGAGCGCACTGACGTCGCTGTCTCAGGCCGAAATCGACGCCATGACACCTGAACAGCAGGCGGCCCTGCCCGGCCAGATATCGGCGCTGCAGGCTGACATCACCGCCCAGCAGGCGGTGGTCGACGCCGACAATACGGCGGCCGATGAGGCCGTGGCCGCGGCTGCCGCTGCAGCGGTAGGCACCGATGATGCATCGCTCGACGCGGCGCTGACGGACATGGCCAACAAACCGGTCGACGCCGGGGTCACGGCCTGGGCCCAAGGTGTTCTTGCCGGCAAGATCGACCAGACGGCGGCCAAGCTTCAGGCGGGAACGACGCCGTAGCGGTTCGTCGCTGAAAAGGCAGTAGTCACCAAAGGAGATGCCGCTGGGCTTGGCCCGGCGGCATTGTTGTCCTCCTGGAGCCGCTGCCGTTCAACGACAACGCAGAACCGCTCCTCGCTTCGGCCCGATTGCCGGCGAAAATCGCTAGACATTTTTCCTGGAATTGCATGGCGCGGCCAATCTGCTGCTGGCGTCCTTGGCGCACTGCCGCGACTGACGACCTATCTGCGTTCGATCGGCGATACGGCGACGAGACTCGACCGGATCGAGCCGGAGCGACGTCGAACGGCGCGGCTCTGCCGCGCCGCCGGTTTTACACACACCCAGCCGCTCCGACTCATGCATCAACGTCTTCCGGCTGAAGCAATCGTTGCGCGAGCACCTCAATACACTCGACCATCTCGACAACCGGCGATATGAACTGGGTGCCGATCTGTTTCGCATCCACCTGCGCCTCTCCCGCAGCCGGCGACCGCAGGCGGCCAGGCACGGAGCCGCACTGTTCGGCGTGATCAGCCGGCCGGATTGAAGAGGATGAATTGACGCGTAAAGCCAGCCCGACCGTCGCGCTGTTTTCCAAGGCGGGCCCTGGCGCCGCGCTGAACTGCATTGGCATCGCACAGGCCTTGCGCGCCCGGGGCGTCCAGCCTTCATCCACCATTGCGCGGTGCCCGATAACGTCTACGTCGACGCTTGGGTTCCGCAGCCCTCGGTGGCGCCGAAGTCTGACCTGTTCATCCACGTCGGCAATAACAGCTTTTGCGAGGCGCTGCGCTTCGGCGTGCCGTCGCTGATCATGCCCTATTGCTGGGACGGGCACGACAATGCGCCACGCGCCGGAGAAACCGGCGTCGGCGATCATATCGGCCGCGATGGCTGGACCGAAGGGGGATTGAAGAGAGCCATTCTCGGCCTGCTGGCCGATGACGCCATGCGCGCCCGCCTCAGGGACAATGCAGCCCGGATGGCGCTGCAACCCGGAACGGAAATGGCCGCGCAAGCCATACTCTCTCTCTGATACGGACTTGAACGAAATGCCCGACAAAAACACTAACACCGCGACCAACGACCCCAAGGCCTGGCTCACGCAGCACGGCATCACCGAGGTCGAATGCCTGGTGCCCGACATGAACGGCGTGTTGCGCGGCAAGGCGCTGCCGACCGCCAAACTCCTCAAGGCGCTGGAAGACCGCGCGCTCTATCTGCCGAGCAGCGCCTTCCTGGTCAGCATCGACGGTCGCTATTCCGGCTCTATCGACGAGGGTTTTGCTTATTCGGACCCCGACATGCGCATGGTGCCTGATGTCTCGACGCTGTGCCTGGCGCCGGGTGCGGGGGCGGGCAAGGCCTATGTCTTCGCCGACGCGTTCCACATGGACGGCAGGCCATGGATGGCCTCGCCACGCCACGTGCTGCGCGCCGTGCTCGATCTCTATCGCCAGCGCGGCTGGCGCGCGGTGGTGGCGCCGGAACTCGAATTCTATCTGATCGCGCCGAACCCCGATCCGGACAAACCGCTGACCGCCCCGGTCGGCGCCAATGGTCGCGCCGAGGGTGTGCAGCATCCCTATGACATGGCAGCGCTGGAAGAATTCGAGCCGGTGATCCGGCGCATCTACGACTATTCAGCGGCGGCCGGTCTGCCGCTGGATACGCTGATCCATGAATCGGGCACGGCGCAGCTGGAAATCAACCTGCTGCATGGCGACGCCCTGCCGCTGGCCGACCAGGTGCTTTTGTTCAAGCGGTTTACGCGGCAGGCCGCGCAGCAATGCGGCATGCATGCGACTTTCATGGCCAAGCCGATCACGGCGCAAGCCGGCAGCTCGATGCATCTGCACATGTCGGTCGTCGACGAGGCCGGCAACCCGCTTTTCGCCAGCGGCGACGATGCCGATACCGGGATGTTTGGACACTTCATCGGCGGCTTGCAGAAATATGTTCCGGAAATCATGCCGCTGTTCGCGCCAAACGTGAACTCTTTCCGCCGCATAAGGCCCAACCACAGCGCACCCGCCAATATCGAGTGGTCGCACGACAACCGCTCCTGCGGCCTGCGCGTGCCGGCGGGAGGACGCGCCGCGCGGCGGGTGGAGAACCGGCTGCCTGGGGCGGATTGCAATCCCTATCTGGCGATCGCCGGGTCTCTGCTTGCCGGCTATCTGGGCGTCGAGCAGAAACTGCCGCGCTCGGCCGAGGCGTCGGGCAACGCCTACAAGATCAGGAGCACGCTGCCGAAGACCATGGAGGAGGCACTCGACCGCTTCGCCGCCTGCGGCCCGGTACGCGAATTGCTCGGCGAGGACTTCTTCCAGACCTATCTGCGCGTCAAGAGCGTCGAACTCGACCTATTCCAAAGCGTGGTGACGAGCTGGGAACGCGATCACCTCTTGCTGAAGGTGTGATGATGGAATCTTTAACGGGGTTCAATTCCGGTCTCGATATCGGCAAATCCTACTACGTCGCCACCGCCAATCCGGCGCCGGACCATCCGGCGCTCGTCGGCGATGTCGAAACCGATCTGGTCGTCGTCGGCGGCGGCTGCACCGGGCTGTCGGCCGCCCTTCACGCCGCAGAACGCGGGCTGAAGGTGGTGCTGCTCGAAGGCGGCAAGGTCGGCTGGGGCGCATCGGGCCGAAATGGCGGCCAGATGATCCCCGGTCTGCGCAAAGGCGCCAAGGGTCTGGTCAAGATCTACGGAGCCGAGCGGGCCAAGATGCTGTTCGATCTCGCTTTCGAAGCGCGCCGCCTGGTGCTCGAGCTCATCGAGCGCAATGCCATCGAGTGCGATCTAAGGCTGACCGGCCATCTGGTCGGCGCGGTCAACGGATCCGATCTCAGGGATCTGGAAGAAGAGGCCAAGTGCCTCGAGAGCGCGATGAAATTCCGCGAGGTCGAGATACTCTCGGCGGCGGCGGCTCGGGCCAAGGTCGACACGCCTTATCATGGCGCCATGTATGAGCCGCTCGGCGGCCACATGCACCCGCTCAACTACACGCTTGGGCTTGCCCGCGCGGCTGTGGCGGCCGGCGTGTTCATCCACGAAAATTCGGTGGCCGTGAAGCTGGAGCGCGAACCCTCGATCCGGGTCTCGACGGCAAAGGGATCGGTGCGGGCCCGACATGTCGTGCTGGCGGGCGACGCGCTGCTCAACGGGCTGGAGCCGCGCGTCAACAGCCGCATCATGCCGGTCGGTAACTACATTGTCGCTACCGAGCCGCTGGAGGGCGCGCGAAACGTCATCCCGGCCAATGTCGCGGTGTCCGATACACGCTTCGTCGTCAACTATTACCGGATGTCCGCGGATGGACGCCTGCTGTTCGGCGGCGGCGAGCGCTACACGCCGTCACCGCCGGCCGACATTGCCGGTTTCGTGCGGCCGCACATGGAGAGCACCTTTCCGCAACTCAAGGGCTGCCGCATCGATCATGCCTGGGGCGGGCTGGTGTCGGTAACGACCTCGCGGCTGCCGCATGTCGGGCATTATGGCGAAGTCTATTTCGCGCACGGCTATTCCGGCAAGGGCGTCATCCTGTCGACGCTCTCGGGCAAGCTTTTGGCCGAGGCGATCACCGGCGACGCCTCACGGCTCGACCTGTTCTCGACGTTGACACCAATGCCGTACCCGGGAGGCACGGCGCTGCGCGGGCCGCTCTATGTGCTGGGCATGCTTTGGTACGCGATGCGGGATAGGATCAAGCATTGAGGGGTGTGTAGTTTCGCCACTTTCAGACCCTGGCGGGACGGCCTTTTTGAATCGGAGCCCGATCAATGGTCAAATTCCTGCCGCTCAAGCAGGCCGTTGCGGAGAACCTCAACGATGGCGACGTGGTCGCCTTCGAAGGCTTCACCCATCTGATCCCGACAGCCGCAGCGCATGAGGCGATCCGCCAGGGGTTTCGCGACCTAACCCTGATCCGCATGACGCCGGACCTGATCTACGACCAGATGATCGGCATGGGCATGGCCAAGAAGATCGTCTTCTCTTATCTCGGCAATCCCGGTGTCGGCCTGCTGCGGCGCGCCCGCGATGCGATCGAGAACGGGTTTCCCCGGTCGATCGAGGTCGAGGAACACAGCCATGCCGGCATGGCCAATGCCTATGAGGCGGGCGCGGCCGGCCTGCCCTGCGCGGTGTTCCGCGGCTACTGCGGCACCGGGCTGACTGATGTCAATCCGAACATCAAATCGGTGACTTGTCCGTTCAGCGGCGAGGTGCTGGCGGCCGTGCCTTCCATCCGGCCCGATACCACTTTCATCCATGCGCAGAAAGCCGACCGGAAAGGCAATGTGCTGGTAGAGGGCATCATCGGCATCCAGAAGGAAGCGGTCCTGGCGGCCAAACGCGCCGTGGTGACGGTCGAGGAGGTGGTCGACAATTTTGACGATCTCCATCCCAATCTGACCGTGCTGCCGCGTTGGGCGATCGCGGCGATCTCGGTCGTGCCGGGCGGTTCGCACCCCTCCTATGCCCATGGCTATTACGCGCGCGACAACGCGGCCTATCTCGAATGGGACGAGATTGCCGCCGACCGCGAAAAATTCCGGGCCTGGATGCAGGCCAACGTGATCGAGAAGAGCGCCGACGATTTCGCGGCCCGGGTCGATCATTTGAGGAAAGCGGCATGAGCGACAATCATCTCGGCTTCACCCCCAATGAGATGATGACCATCGCCGCAAGCCGGGCGCTGAGGAATGACGACGTCTGCTTCGTCGGCATCGGCGCGCCGTCCGCGGCCTGCAACGTCGCGCGGCTGACGCATGCGCCCGACATCACCTTGATCTATGAGAGCGGCACGATCGGGACGGCGCCCGACGTGCTGCCGCTGTCGATCGGCGATGGCGAATTGTGCGAAACCGCCGTCACCACCGTAGCCGTGCCGGAGATGTTCCGCTACTGGCTGCAGGGCGGCCGCATTTCGATCGGCTTTTTGGGCGCGGCGCAACTCGACAAGTTCGGCAACATCAACACCACGGTCATCGGCGACTATTTCCATCCCAAGACCCGACTGCCCGGCGGCGGTGGCGCACCGGAGATCGCGACGTCGTCGAAAGAGATCTACATCACCATGGCGCAAACCAAGCGCGGCATGGTCGAGAAGATCGATTTTTTTACCTCCTTCGGCCATGGCGAGGGCGGCGACCACCGACAGCGGTTGGGCATCCATACATCCGGCCCGACATTGCTGATTACCGATCTCGCCATGTGGAAGCCGGATCCGGTGACCAAGGAATTCACCGTTGTCTCTCTTCATCCCGGGGTCACCCGTCAGCAGGTGCAGGAGAGCTGTGGCTGGGTCGTTAAGTTCGCCGAGGCGCTTGACGAAACACCGGCGCCAAGCGAACTCGAACTCGCGACATTGCGCGACCTGCAGGCCCGCACCAAGGCGGCGCATGAGGGAACCGGAAAAACAAAGGCTGCATAAAATGGCCGAGGCCTATATCTGCGACTACATCCGCACGCCGATCGGTCGCTTCGGCGGTTCGCTGTCTTCGGTTCGTGCCGACGACCTTGCTGCCATCCCCTTGAAGGCGCTGGCCGAACGCAATCCCGGCATCGACTGGCAGCGGATCGACGACGTTGTCTATGGTTGCGCCAACCAGGCCGGCGAGGACAACCGCAACGTGGCACGCATGGCCTTGCTGCTGGCTGGACTGCCGAAGGAGATACCGGGCTCGACGGTCAATCGCCTGTGCGGCTCGGGCATGGATGCGCTGACCATCGCGGCGCGTGCCATCAAGGCCGGCGAGGCGGAACTGATGATCGCGGGTGGTGTCGAATCGATGAGCCGCGCGCCTTTCGTCATGCCCAAGGCCGACACCGCCTTCTCGCGCAATGCCGAGATTTACGACACCACCATTGGCTGGCGCTTCGTCAACCAGCTGATGAAGAGGCAATACGGCGTCGATTCCATGCCGGAGACCGGCGAGAATGTGGCGGGAGACTTCGCGGTTTCCCGCTCGGACCAGGATGCCTTTGCCGTGCGCAGCCAGGACAAGGCTGTCGCCGCACAAGCCAATGGCCGGCTGGCGAAGGAGATCACCCCGGTGACCATCCCGCAGCGCAAGGGCGATGCGGTCATCGTGTCAAAGGATGAACATCCTCGCGCCGGCACAACCGTCGAGGCGCTGGCCAAATTGCCGACGCCGTTCCGGCAAGGTGGCACGGTGACGGCCGGCAATGCGTCGGGCGTCAATGACGGCGCGGCGGCACTGATCGTTGCCTCGGAAGCGGCGGTGAAGACATACGGGCTGACGCCGATCGCCCGTATTCTTGGCGGGGTCGCCGCCGGGGTCGCGCCGCGCATCATGGGCATCGGTCCGGCGCCAGCGACGCAGAAGCTCTGCGCGCGGCTTGGCCTGACGCCGCAACAATTCGATGTCATCGAACTCAACGAAGCCTTTGCCTCGCAAGGCATCGCCGTGCTGCGCCAGCTCGGTATTGCCGAGGATGCGCCGCATGTGAACCCGAATGGCGGCGCCATCGCACTTGGCCATCCCCTGGGCATGTCGGGCGCGCGCATATCCGGCACGGCGGCGCTGGAGCTGCGTGAGCGCGGCGGCCGCTACGCGCTGGCCACCATGTGCATCGGCGTCGGCCAGGGCATTGCCATCGCCCTCGAACGGGCCTGAGCAATCGCCCTTCCTGGCTGGGCCAGGAGAGTGGATATGCTCGAGCCTGCCAAATTTGACCATGTGGACAAAAGTCCGGACCCGTTCCATAGTTCCCTGTCTGATTTCAGGAACGGCCGGCTCGACAAGGCTGTCAAACAGAGGGGCACTTCAATGGAAGACCGGAAGAACAGATCTCATTCGATGCGCGAAGGGCTGTCGCGGCGCAACGTGCTGGAGCTCGGCGCGCTTGGCCTGGCCGCGACGATGCTGCCGGGTGCGGCCCACGCGGCGGGCAAAAAACTGAAGGTGGCGGCGATCTTCGCCACGCCGATCGAGGAACCCTGGGACAACCAGATCCACGTCGCCTTGCAGAAGGCCGAGAAGGAATTGGGCATCGAATACAAATGGTCGGAAAAGGTCCAGACCGCCGACTTCAGCCGCGTCATGCGCGAATATGCGCAGGGCGGGTACCAGCTGGTGCTGGGCGATGCCTTCGCCGCCGAGCGTGAATCGCGCCGCACGGCAAAGCAGTTTCCCAAGACAGCCTGGCTGTTCGGCTCTGGCGCCGGGCCGGCCGAGCCGAATTTCGGCGTGTTCGACAACTGGATCCACGAGCCCGCCTATCTCTCCGGCATGATCGCCGGCAAGATGTCGAAGTCAGGCACGGTCGGCGCGGTGGCGGCGATGGGCATTCCGGAAGTGAACCGGCTGGTCAACGCCTTCTTCGCCGGCGCCAAGGAGGTCAACCCGAACGTCAAGAAGAAGGTCGCCTTCATCGGCTCCTTCTTCGATCCGCCCAAGGCCAAGGAAGCCGCGGTGGCGCAGATCGATGCCGGGGTCGATGTCATCTATGCCGAGCGCTTCGGCGTCATCGAGGCGGCGGTGGAAAAGAAGATCTTCGCCATCTCCAACATGTCCGACCAGTCGAGTCTCGGCCCCGACACCGTCATCACCGGTCCGGTCTGGGACATGTACCCGACGGTCGAGCAGGCGATCAAGCTGGTCAAGGCCGGTGTCTACACGGCGCAGGATTATGGCGATTTCTCGCGCATGGCCAAGGGCGGTTCGTATCTGGCGCCCTTCCACAAGTTCGACAAGACCTTGCCCGCCGAGGTCAAGGATCTGGTCGAGAAGAAGAAGGCCGAGATCCTGGAAGGCAATTTCCGCGTCGACGTCGACGAGAACACGCCGGTTTCGGATTGACGCTAATGGTTGAGGGGCTGGCGCGTGGCGCCACCCTCTGTCCTGCCGGCCATCTCCCCCTCAAGGGGTGAGATTGCAGCTCGCCGGCAGTGCTTGTCTCTCCAAACGCTGGAGGTGCCGAGAGCCGAAGTGACATCTGATCTCCCCGCTTGAGGGGGAGATGGCCGGCAGGCCAGAGGGGGTGCAGCGCCGCTCTCCGGGGCTAAGCTGGATCGCAAAGTCAGGAGACCCCTTGCCGACGTCCGCCCTACTCATCGAAATGCGCGGCATCACCAAGACCTTCGGCGCCGTCAAGGCGAACGAGGCTGTGGATCTCAGCGTGGCGCCGGGCGAAATCCTCGGGCTGCTCGGCGAGAACGGCGCCGGCAAGACGACATTGATGAACGTGCTGTTCGGTGCCTACGCGGCGGATGCCGGTGAGATCCTGATCCAGGGCCAGCCAGTCAGGATCACCAGCTCGGCCGATGCGCTGGCCGCGGGCATCGGCATGGTGCATCAGCATTTTCATCTGGCGCCACGGCTCACCGTGCTGGAAAATCTGCTCATCGGTATTCCCGGCAAATCGGGACGGATCGACCGCAGCGCCGGGCTGGCGCGGCTTGCTGAAATCAGCAGCCAGCACGGGCTGACTCTCGATCCCAATCAGCCGGTCTCGGCGTTGTCGGTCGGCGAGCAACAGCGGCTCGAAATAGTCAAGGCGCTGTTTCGCGGCGCCAAGCTCTTGATCCTTGACGAACCGACGGCGGTGCTGGCGCCGAGCGAGGTCGACGGGCTGTTTTCGGCCCTACGCTCGATGGCGGCGCAAGGCCTGGGCATCATCTTCATCTCGCACAAGCTCAACGAGGTGCGGGCGCTGACCCATCGCTGCACCGTGCTGCGGCATGGCCGCGTCGCGGGCCGTGTCGACGACCCAGCCAACACGACGTCGGCTGCAATGGCTGAACTGATGTGCGGCCATGAGATCGTGCCGCCGGCAAGGGGATCGTCGATGCCCGGCGCCGATGTGCTGACGCTCGAAGGCATTTCAACCTCGAAGCATTCCGGCACGGCGTTGCGCGATGTCTCACTCGCGGTTCGTGCCGGCGAAATCCTCGGCATCGCCGGCGTCTCCGGCAACGGTCAGCGGGCGGTCGCGGAGATTATCTCGGGCACGCGTGCGCCCGACAGCGGTCTAATGACAATAGCGGGCAAACAGGTCGTGCGCTTCTCGCCGCGCGAAGTGCAGGCACTCGGCCTTGGCCGCATCCCGGAAGATCGCATGACGACGGGGCTGGTCACCAATTTGCCGCTCGCCGATTCGATGGTGCTGCCGCGCATCGGTACTTCAGCCTTCTCCGCCAAGGGCCTGCTCAAGCCGGATGCGATCCGCGCTTTCGCCGAAGAACAGATCAAGGCCTATGACATCAGATGTCCCGGGCCGATGACGCGCGCCGGCGCGCTGTCCGGTGGCAATCTGCAGAAGGCGCTTCTGGCGCGCGAGCTTGCTTTCGATCCGAAGGTGCTGATCGTCTCACAACCGACACGTGGCCTCGACATCGGTGCGGCGCGCTTCATCCATGAAAAATTCCTCGACATGCGCGCCAAGGGCTGCGGCATCATCGTCATCGGCGAGGATCTGGAGGAACTGCTGGTGCTGTGCGACCGCATCGCGGTGATGTATGAGGGCCGCATCGTCGGCACGCTGGACAGTGCCGACGCGACCGTCGCCCGGCTCGGCCTGCTGATGACGGGCGCGGAGGGCCACTGATGTTCCGCCTCGAAGTCCGCACGTCCACGCCCGCCTGGTTCAACCTCGCGCTGCCGCTGCTGGCGATTGTCGCTACGCTCATCCTGTGCAGCGGCCTGATCGCGCTGGCCGGGGCGGGGGTGTTCGAGTCCTACGGCGTGATGTTCACGGCCTCGCTTGGCGACAGCTACGCCATCACCGAAACGCTGGTCCGTGCCGCCCCGATGATCTTTACCGGGCTGGCGGTGGCGGTCGCCTTCCGCGCAAAGTTCTGGAACATCGGCGCGGAAGGGCAATTGCTGGCCGGCGCGGTGGCGAGCTGTTTCGTCGGTGCGATCCCGATGCCAGGACCGCTTGCCATGCTTTTCATGGCTCTGGCGGGGGCGGCCGCGGGCGCGGCGGTCGCGCTGGTGCCTGCGACGCTGCGCGTAAAGTTCAAGGTCGACGATGTCGTGAGCTCCTTGCTGCTCAATTCGGTCATCTATTATGCCCTGATGGCGCTGATCGAGGGACCGTGGAAGGACAGCTTCAGCGGCTATCCGATCTCGCCGCCGATCGAGGATTCGGCGAACTTTCCGGTGCTGGTCGAAGGCACGCGGCTGCATCTCGGTGTCGTCGCGGCGCTTATCGCGGCCCCGTTGGTCTGGTTCCTGATCGTGCGCACGACGCTGGGCTTCCGGATCAGGGTCACCGGCGAAAACCCGGAAGCGGCACGCTATGGCGGCATCCATGTCGAGCGCGTGCTGCTGTCGACGGCGCTGCTGTCGGGCGCGTTGGCGGGGCTGGCCGGCGTCGGCGAGGTCGGCGGCGTGCATTTCCAGGTGATGAGCGATATCTCGCCGGGCTACGGCTATTCCGGCATTGTCGTCGCCATGCTGGCGCGGCTCAACCCGCTCGGCGTCGTGCCGGCGGCGATCTTCCTCGCAGCCGTGATGACCGGCGCCGAGGCTATGTCGCGCGCGACCGGCGTGCCGGCATTCCTCAGCGACGTCATCCAGGGCACGGCGCTGCTCGCCATGCTGGTGGCGCTGCTGTTCACGGCCTATCGTATCCGCCGCGTCGGAGCCATTGGATGAGCGCGGTGTTCGAACAGATTTTTCAGGTCGGCTTTCTCGCCGCCATCATCCGCATCGCCACGCCGCTAGCCTTTGCGACGCTCGGCGAAATGTTCTCCGAACGGGCCGGCGTGCTCAATCTCGGCATCGAAGGCATCATGCTGCTCTGCGCCATGACCGGCTTCACCGCCACCAGCCTCAGTGGAAGCCTGTGGCTCGGTGTGCTGGTGGCGGTGCTGACCGGCATGCTGATGGGCGCGCTGCATGCGCTGTTCACGGTAGTGCTCGGCCTCAGCCAGCATGTCTGCGGCATCGGCGTCACGCTGTTCTCGTCGGGGCTGGCCTATTTCCTCTACCGGCTGATCTTCGGCCAGCAATCGGTGCCGCCGAGCATCAAGGGATTTCAGACGCTGCCGATCCCGGTTTTCTCGGACATTCCCGTGCTGGGACCCGCGGTGTTCAACCAGTTCGCGCTGGTCTACATGGCCATCCTGGCCATTCCTCTGGCGGCCTTCATCCTTTACCGCACCCCCTGGGGGCTGTCGGTGCGCATGGTCGGCGAGAACCCGCGCGCGGCCGACTCTGCCGGCGTCAGCGTGATTGCCACGCGCTTCCAGGCCGTCATTCTCGGCGGCGCCCTGATGGGGCTCGCTGGTGCTTTCCTTTCGATGGCGCAGTTCAACGCCTTCACCTTCGGCGTCGTTTCCGGGCGCGGCTGGGTGGCGATCGCGCTGGTCGTCTTCGGCCGTTGGGATCCCTGGCGCTCGGCAGGGGCCGCGCTGCTGTTCGCCTTCGTCGATGCCTTGCAATTGCGCATGCAGGCGAGCGGCCTCGGCCACATCCCTTACGAGGCGTTCCTGATGCTGCCGTTCATCTTCACCATCGTCGCCATGGCCGTCATGTCGCGCAACGCGATGGCGCCGTCAGCGCTGCTCAAGCCGTTTCGAAGGGAAGAGCGATAGACTCAGGATTGGGTGTCCTTCCTATCCCTCCGGAGGGGGAGAGGAAGGGCGTCAAGCTGTCCCGGGATGAAGACTGGACCTTGGGACGCCTCACATCGCTGTAAACCCATTATCGACAAACAGATGCGTGCCGTTGACGAAACTGGACTCGTCGCTGGCCAGGTAAAGCGCTGCCTTCGCCACCTCTTCAGGCTCGCCGATGCGGCCCTGCTGCGCCGCAAGTGCGGCATCGGATACATCGACGCCGAGCTTACCGAGATCGGCAACTTCCCGCAGACCGTGCGGCGTGCGGATGAAACCGGGGCAAACCGCGTTGCAACGGATGTTGCGGTCGCGGAATTCCACCGCGATGGCGCGGGCGAACATGTGGCAGGCGCCCTTGGTGGTGTCGTAGAGCACTTCGTTCGGCGTTGCCGCCACCGCCGAGATCGACGAGGTGCAGACGATCGAGCCCCCGGCCGCCGCGATCATCCCGGGCAGCACGGCACGCGTCATGAGGAACATCGAGCGCACATTGACGGCGTGCAGCCAGTCCCATTCCTGAACCGTCGTCTCCAGGAACGGCTTAATCACGATGGTGCCGGCATGGTTGAACAGCACGGTGACAGGTCCGAGCTTTTCGGTCGCCCCTGTAACCGCAGCCGCGACCTGGGCCTCATCAGACACGTCGGCCACCCAGTGTTCGGCTACGTGTCCCCGCGCGCGTATCGCGGCCGCGGTTGCCGCGGCGGCCGCACCGTTGCGGTCGATGATCGCCACCTTGGCGCCTTCGGCGGCGAACAGTTCCGAGGCCGCGCCCCCCATTCCCGTCGCGCCGCCCGAAATGATGGCGACCTTGCCGGCCAGTCTTGTGCCCATTTTTCTGCTCCCGTTTGGATAATCAGGTTGACTGACAGCGATGCTATCCCCTCCTGAACCGACTGGCCAATGCACGAAATAGGCGCAGCAATGACAAGCACCTAGGTCCCTCGCATGCGCATGGAGCGATGCCGCCGCGCTCTTCCGATCTGTTGCCGGGACCCATGCCAACAGCAACTTCACACCAATTTTCGGCTCTCTATGAGAAAATAATTCTGCCAGTTGCACGAAAATAGCAATCGACAAAGTCTACAAATTTTATAGATTAAGCGGCAAGACGGAGGTCGACATGTCCTATTTGCAGAACGCCCAGACCGACAGCAACGGCCAGCGAGTGGCCAATGCCCAGGGCTTTCGCCCGGCCTATGCCGGCGCTTTCGCCTATCTCGTCTTTGCCCTTGCGTTCGTGTTCACCGGGGCAGTCGTGCTGGGCCTTATTCCCTAAGGCGCGGGATCGACAGGGGCTGCTGCCCCACAGCTTTCAGGCAATCGGAGTTGCAGGCAATCGGAGTTGAATGAGCCGGATCCCGGAGCGTTTTCGCGCGCCTGAGGATTTGCATTTCACAGCATCAGTGATTCCAGTGATGGAGGAGATGACAATGCCGATCGAATTCACGCATATACCCGGCAAGACCGCCGACGCGGCGGTTCCCTTTTTCTATGACTTCGCCGAGACCTCGACCAAGCTCGGGCTGATCGAGGACGGCGGTTTCCAGAAGATCGTCGTCGACGATTCGGCCGGGCTGCTGACCAACATGGATCTTGCGTCGCAGGTGCTCAACCGCACCGGTTCGCTGGAAGTGGTGCTCACCCACTGGGCCGGCGTGATCGAACCGACGGTGGCTGCCCGCCAGCTGGCCTCCATCGACAGGCAGAGCGGCGGACGGCTGGCGCTCAGGATGATCAGCGAGCCCTTGAACGACGACGATGCCGAGACGCGGCCGGTCGGACATGGCGTCGTCTGGCAGCGCATCGACGAATATCTGGTGCTGTTGAAGCGGCTGTGGTCGAACGACCGGCCCTTCGATCACGAAGGCGCGTTCTACAGCATCAAAAACGGTTATGTGCCGCGCAAGGGCCCACATGGCGCCGACCTCTTGGTGCGCATGGGCGGGCAATCCGGAACGGCGCTGAAGGTGGCCGGCCGGCATGCCGATGTCTTCGAACTGGCGCCGGGGCCGATCGACGATATCAGGCAATTAATGGAGCGGGCACGTGGCGCCGCGGCCGAACATGGCCGTGCCGGCAAACTGCGCTTCGCGCTTCCGGTCAGGATCCACCAGGGTGTTTCCGCCGCCGGCCACAAGGCCGTGGACCTATCCGGCCCGCCGGCCCAGGTCGCGCTGTCGCTGCTCGCCTATGCCGGGCTCGGAATCGATGAGTTCATGATCGTCGGCGTCGACACGCCGCGCGAGATCGCGACAGCCGGCCGGGAAACATTGGCGCTGCTGCGCAACTCGCTGGCGCGCCGGGAGGCCAGCGAGTTCCAGCCTGGAGCTTATGCCCCTCGCCCAGGATTGGAGACGCGAGCAGCGGGGTGAAGCCCATCAATCGTCTGTTGCTTCAGGCCTGTCGCCAAGCCGCGACAGGCCCTTAATGACAGCGTCCGAATCGGCCAGCACGCCGAAGACGCCGTCCTCGACCGTCACCATGTGCAACGCCGCTTCATGCGCTTGTCTGTCGCCGCTGGCGCAGGCGTCCGAAATCGTCAGGCACTGGAAATTGCGGTCACAGGCCTCGCGCAGCGTGGTGTGGACGCAGACATCCGTCGTGCATCCGGAAAACATCAGATGCGTGATGCCTTGCGCACGCAGCACAAGCTCGAAATCCGTATAGGTGAAGGCGCTGTTGCAGGTCTTGTCGACGATGATGTCGTGCGGCGCGACGTCGATCTCCGGAACGATCTGGAACCCAGCGCCTGAGCGCAGCAGGACGTCGGTGCCGTCGAGGCCGGAACGCTTGCGGCGCCATTTCTCGTAGGGCATCATGTCGGCCATGTCGGCGCGGTAACCCTGTCTGGTGTGGATGACCCTGACGCCGGCTTTGCGCGCGGCGGCGATCAGGCGGTTCACGACGGGCAGGATCGCCCGCAGCGGCGATGGGTCATACCCCTTCCTGGCGAAATAGCCCGATGTCGACAGGAAATCCTGTTGCAGGTCGATGACGACCAGCGCGGTGTTTTCGGTAACCAGCCGGCCGTCATAAGGGTAGTCGAAGGGTGTCGCGTTGATCATCCGGAGCTCCTTGCCGCCGGCTCACCCTAGCGTGTCCGCATCGATGCGGCGACACCTGGTGCCGACATGCGGTCCGGGCCGGAGATCGCCGGCGCGGATCGGCCGGCTGCGCGAACGACGGCCCGTACGCGGCAACAATGACGCCCGCCCTGGAGCGTTTCAGTTTTGCGGCGCATTCCCAAATTGCCGAGTGTTGCGGTCACCTTAAATCTTGACTATTAAGTTCATGTTTCATAGTCAACCGGGCACCTGCCTCCGCAGCCAGGATCGGAATGCGGTGGCCGGGCTGGAGAAATGCCGTGACCATGGGCGAAGCCGATAGCCAGACAGCATTCGATATCGATGCAGTGTGTTTCGCCGTCAACGGGCGGACGCTGCTCGGTCCGGTCTCGCTCGAATTGCGGCGCACGCGCGTCTACGGGCTGATCGGCCATAATGGTTCGGGCAAATCGACGCTGATCAAGCTTTTGGCGCGCCAGCAGCCGGCAAGCTCCGGCGCCATCACTTTCGCCGCGCGGCCGCTATCCCAATGGGGCGCGCGCGAGCTGGCGCGGGCTCTTGCCTATCTGCCGCGGACGACGCCGGCGGCGACGGGCTTGACCGTGCGCGAGCTGGCAACGCTTGGACGCTATCCATGGCACGGCGCGCTTGGGCGTTTCGGCGTCATGCTGCTCGACGAGCCGATCTCGGCGCTCGACCTCGCACATCAGGTCGCGGTGCTGGGCCTGGTCAGGGAGCTCAGCCGCAAGCGCGACTGTGCGTCGTCGTGGTGCTGCACGACCCCAACATGGCGGCGCGCTACCGCGATGAGCTGATCGCGCTGAAGGACGGCAAGCTGCTGACGCGCGGCACACCGGACGAAATCATGCGGAGCGATGTGCTCAAGGACATTTTCTGCGTCGAGATAGGTGTGTTCGCGCATCCCGTCACCGGCCAACCCGTCGGTCATGTGCGGTGAAGTCGTCGCCAGCGATTGCAGGAACCAAGCAAGCGGCTGGCCGCCGTGAGAACAAGGAAGAAGCTCATGTCGAGACATGGTTTGTTGGCGGCGGTGGTCGCATCGCTTATCCTGGGGACAACCGGGGCGATGGCCCAGGAGCAACCGGCCGGCTCTTCTCCAGCGGTTGAGGCCCCTGCCGCGCCGGTACAAGCAGCACCAGCTGCCATGGCGCCCGCGCAGCCAGCCGGCCAGCCGAGCGCGACAGCGCCGGCCGAGGCCGCGCCTGCCGGAGCGATGGACCTGAACCTGCCGCATGACCTGTCGCCATGGGGCATGTTCAAGGCGGCCGACATCATCGTGAAGGCGGTGATGACTGGACTGGCCTTCGCGTCGCTCGTCACCTGGACGACATGGCTGGCCAAATCGCTGGAGATTTTCGACGGCAAGCTGCGCCTCCGCCGTGCCGTCCTGGCGATCGGCGATGCCGCGACGCTGAAGCAGGCGAGCCGCGCGCTCGACCGCGGTGGCGGCCCCGGCGCGCTCCTGGTGCGGGCAGCGGAAGAAGAGGCCGCGCTTTCGGCCGATGCGCTCGACCATGTCGGCGGTGACGGACTGAAGGAACGGGTCAGCTCGCGCCTGTCGCGCATCGAGGCGGCTGCGTCGCGGCGCATGTCGCGCGGCACTGGCCTTCTGGCGACGATTGGTTCCACCGCGCCTTTCGTCGGCCTGTTCGGCACCGTCTGGGGCATCATGAACGCCTTCATCAGCATCTCGCGGGCCCAGACCACCAATCTCGCCGTGGTCGCGCCGGGCATCGCCGAAGCGCTGCTGGCCACCGCGATGGGTCTCGTCGCGGCCATCCCAGCTGTGGTGATCTACAACGTCTTCGCCCGCTCGATAGCCGGCTACCGGCAGATCCTCGCCGACGCCTCGGCCGGCGTCGAACGGCTGGTCAGCCGCGACCTCGATTTCCGCGCGATAGCGCCGGCGACAGCCTTGGCGGCGGAGTAGCGGGAGCGACGCCATGAGGAGCAGAATTCGACAGACGCTGGACGACGACCTCGAGGAAAGCCACGAGATCAACGTCACGCCCTTCATCGATGTCATCCTTGTGCTCCTGATCATCTTCATGGTCGCCGCACCGCTGGCGACGGTGGATGTCAATGTCGACCTGCCCGGCTCGACCGCGACGCCGGCGCCGCGACCGGAGACGCCGCTGTTCCTGACGCTGAAGGACGATCTCAGCCTAACGATCGGCAACGACACGGTGCCGCGCCCGGCTTTTGCCGCCACGCTCGGCAGCCGTACCAAGGGCGACAAGCGGACGCGGATATTCCTGCGCGCCGACAAGGCGGTCGCCTATGGCGACCTGATGGAGGCGATGAACCTGCTGCGGGCAGCCGGCTATCTGAAGATCGCGCTGGTCGGTCTGGAGGCCGCGCCGACCGGTGATATCGCCGCGCCGGCGCCAGGCAAAACGGCCGCTCCATGACGCAATCGGCCGCCTCGCCCACGGTGGTGCTGTCGCGCTTCGACTGGCGCGACCTTGGCCTATGGGCATCCGCGGCGGTGCTTGTGCTTGGGGCTCATGTCGCGGTCGCTTATGGCGTGCGGAATTTCAGTCCAGTCGACCTGTCGGATGGCGGAGCGCCACCGGCCCTGGTGATCGAAATGGCGCCGATGATGGTGACGCCGGCGGTGCCCGAACAGGCCGCGATCCCCGACGCGGCCATTCCCGACCGGACCGAGCCGGTCGAAGAGACCGAGAAGGCAGCCGAGGCCGAGCCTGACAAGGTGGCCGAGCAAGCGGAGCCTGTTGCCGAGGCCGAGATGGTCCCGCCCAATGAGCCCACGGAGATGACGAAGGCCGAACCGGTCGAACAGCCGCCGCTGGAAGAGGTCGTCCCCAATATTGTCGAGACCGTCGCGCCGGAGGCTGTCGTTCCGCTGCCGGGGGCAAAGCCCATGGAGCGGCGCAAGGAAAAGAGACCGGCCGAAGCCAAGGTCAAAAAGCCGGTCGACAAGCCAAGGCCAAGGCCGAAGAAGAAAAAGGCCGAGCCACCGAAGACGGCAAGTGCCGCGAGCGCCGAGGCCGGGGCTGCGGCCAAGGCGGCGGCGCCGAGATCGGCGGCCGGGCTCTCGGGTGTCAGCCCGGCCAAATGGGAATCGCGGCTGACGGCGTGGATCAATCGCCACAAGCGCTACCCAAGCGCCGCGAAATCCCGGCGCGCGCAGGGTAATGTGAACGTGACTTTCACAATGGACCCATCCGGCCGGGTCCTGTCGGCCCGGGTCGCCCGTTCGTCCGGCGATGCCGAGCTCGACCGAGCCGCGTTGGCGGTGCTGCAGGGCGCGACCGTGCCGGCGCCGCCGGCGGAACTCGGCCCGCGCGTCAGGCGTACAGCGCCATTCGTGTTCAGTTTGCGGGACTAATGCATGTGGGTCGGCGGCCGCGTTTCTCAGCAGCGGCAGCAAGCTTTGCAGCGTATCGAGCGTCTCCCAACGGCTCGGCCGCGAGCCAGCCGTGCCGCAAGGCCGACAATTGCGTCTCGCTACGCTGTTCTTGGCTGAGCGTGGTTGTCTTTCGCGTGTGCCTTGGGGTGCATCGGGTTGCCGCTGAGTTGCGCATGTCGTGCTGGCCGTGCGCCGCGCAAGACGTCGAAGGCCTCGGCATAGGCCATGCCGAGCAGATAGGAGATCATGGGGAAGCGGCTTGCTTCGGCCATCTGCACCAGCTCATTGGTCATCGTCGCGATATATTGAAGACTATCGAGCTCTGACTGACGTAAGGCCTGATTTGACATGTTCTGCTCCTGTCATCGGATGGAACTCTAGGAATGCGTACTGGCTGAACTGGACATATTAGGTCGGCTAGTCGACCGGCCGAATGCGGTGTCAAGTTCCGGGGTTGAGAGGGTCAACGGATAGATGGGCGGGTCGGTGAGGCGGTCGAGGCTCAGAAGGCGCTTGACCGCCGAATGGCTCAGCGCCGCCGTCGGACAGGCCGACAAGCCGTGCCTGGTCGCCGCCAGCATCATGTTCTGGCCAATATGGCCCGCCTCGATCAGCACGACGCGGTAGGCGTTGGCGTGACCATGTTTCCACATCGTGCGGTCGAGCCTGGCATAAAGCAGGATCAGGCACGGGCATGGCGCGTTGTTCACTTCTTGGTCATTTTCCCACATTTCCCGACCCCAAGGGATTTGTCGAAAGACCCCGGAAAGGGATCCGCGAGAAGAAAGGTAAGGTCGGGAGAGTTAATGGTCTGTTAAAATTGTAGTAAATCCAATATCAGCTAAAATATCTTTCTTGTGGGAAAGTCTAAAAAAATCGATTTTACTGAGACATGGAGCAGGCAATCGCTAGCTTACGCTTTTTCGGGATATTCTTGTTCTTATCCAGCGTAAGCAAGCGGCTAGGCCAGCCCGTCCCGAGCGAGGCCGACGACGAGTTGGTCGAGGCTGGGATCGTCGAGCCTGACGGCATGCGCCATGCGGATCGCATGCCTGGGCCTGATATTGGACCTATCCTGCCGCATGATGACGGACACGAATGCCGGCGCGGCTTCGGTCAGAAGCATGGCCTTGCCCGTCAGCACCGGTTCGGCGATAGGCGCCCATTGCACCGAGATCAGCGACGGCTCGCCTGTCTGGCGGCGGTTGACGCCGCTGAAATAGATCCAGTTAAGGCGCGAGATCGCCACCCCACAATGATTGCCGCGTCCCCGCGCCCATGCCGAGCCACGATGCTCCGACCATCCGGTGACCCTGCGGAACGTGACCAGCTCGGCCTCACGCCGCACGAAGGTCACCGACCGCATCAGCAGATCGGAGCGGGTCGGAATTGAAAAATAGGTGAAATAGATGCCGCCGGCGATCGACGGGGCGGGTGGGGCGGATCATCTGGGTGACAGGCTTTCGAAAATCGGCGGCAGGCCGAGAGCCGCCGGCTCGGGGATGCCGGGGTCCCGGTACAGTTCGGCTTCTTCGACGTGCAGGTAGTCGCAGATCAGCTTGGCCCTTGCAGAGCCGCCTGAGATTTGCAGCGAGGTTCTCGCGAATGGACACTTTTTGCTTCCCCCAGCGCCTCCAGAGGCCGATCACACTCCAGCACCACCCGCTCATGGCTATGGTCTCCAGCCTCGCCGCTGACGGCTCCAACACCACCACCATGACTTACCAGAACCTCGCAACAATCATGTCGCGGGGACCACCAACTTTGAAGGAACAACCTATGTCCAGATACAGCGAAGAACAGATGAGCGGCAGCGCACGCCACACCTACAGCGAACCGACCGAGCAGGAACGAGCCTTGATGGCGATGTCCACGACCCAGCGAGAGGAGCTTATTGACCGGATGCGCTATGACGCGGCCCGAGCGACCCACCTAGAGAAAGAGGCCCGCATGAAGGCCCAGATTGCAGCAGCGACCGAGGTCTCTTTAGCCGGCAACCATTGGTATCAGGCACAGCAGCGGGGCCAACTCAGCCAGCGCGTCTCCGTCACCAACGGCCAGACCACTGTGGAGCAGCTTAATGCCAAGGCTCCTCCCTCCAATAGCAGCGCCTTTGCCGTCCCGCCGCGCGCCCTTGTCGACAGCCTTCGGGTGACCATCGGCGGCATTCAGCTTGGACCCAAGCAGGCCCGGCAGATGGCTGAAGATGGCGAGATCAGCATGGAGGACTACGGCGAGGCGGTCGCGCGGGCCGTTGCGCCTTATGGCTATGGGTCTTTCCGATAAGCTCGACCGTCCAAGAACAGCCTCGGGGTGACAATCCCGAGGTGGCGGTTGAGCATGATGCTGATGACGACGCGGGCGACGACCTGACGCCAGAGCAGAAGGCGGAGAAGACCCATCAAGAGCTTTCTGATGGCGCTGACAGGGCCTTGAACCGATGGGCGGAAGCGCAGCCGGTTGAAGTTCAACAGGCCGTGGTCGACACCTTCGCGGAAACAGGGGTCATCGACTTTGAAGCGGCAGGCGTGGACCAGCTTGAGGCCCAGGTGGTCGAGGCTGCGTTCACCCAGCGGCTCGTTAGGAGAGTCCTTGCGCCACTCGGGCTGACCCTCGAAAGCTGGTCTGAGCACATCGACGAGGCCGAGTTGCCAGAGTTCAGGCGGGCCGTTGTGCGTGGGGACTGGGCGTTGCTCACCCGACATGCTCAGGCTGCTGCGAAGATGCGTCTCGACCTCGGCATATAGCAGCACCACCATCCCGAAGGGGGGTTAGGTCGCCATCTCCGGTGAACCATTTGCCCCAAGCTCACAGCCCCCTTCGGGCTCTCCCCTAACAGGCAAGTACCCTGCGCGCAGCGGCGCTTTGGTCTGGAGGCACATCGTGCGCCCAGATTGCTTCACCGCGTTCAGCGCAGCCTCGGTGGGCCGGGAAACATCAATTCAACAGGAAGGTAATTCAGACAGTGAGCAGAAGCAGAACCCCGCGCGCTCTTAACCCGACTTGCGAGGAAGCAGACAACTATTCCCGCGTGGTCCTGAGATGGGACTTCAGCGAGGCCAAGGCGACCCGGATCATCGAGTGTCGCAACCAAATCCAATGGATCATTCAGTACAAGTCAGGAACGCGCGGCGGTCACCCCTCATGGCGACCTCAGTCCTACTGTCGGACCCGTCAGGGCCTTGAACGGCATTTGCCGGGGATGGCTGAGGAGATCGCCGCAGGGTTGCCGGTCAGGTTCGTTGAGGTGGGAGAGGCTTAGCGAGTTGAGATAATCGTCTCCTGCCCGTAGAGGTCGCGCTTTAGCCGGTTACCACGGGTAGTACGATGTAGTTGCCGTAGAGGGACACAATTAGAAGGAATGAGGCCATGATCACGCCTCCATAGGCAGCGCTGGTCTTGCCTTCAAGTTGTTGCTCTCTGCTGGGCCAACTACGGTAGACAAGGCAGATCGAGAAAAGGGTCATGGCGAACGAGAACCCGAACATGACAAGCTCGAAGGTGTGAAAACTGTAGTGTCGAATAAGAGTGCCGCCAACGACGAGAGGCACACCGATCAGCAGCCACATCCTGACCTGACGCCGCAAATCCCAATTTGCCATGACTTGCCTCGCGATTGATCCAAATATGCCGGTGATCATAGACAGAGAAATTGTTGAATGCCTGAAGGATTTCGGAGTGGTTGGAACAAAGGCGAAGGGCACACACCGGCGACGATGGAGCCGGGATGGCCTGAAACGTGGCCAAACGCGTGGGCCAAACGAAAGAGGTCCTTTCGGCTATCTCACTGATTCACTGTGAGATATGCCTTCTAAATTCCGCTGGTGGAGCTGAGGAGGATCGAACTCCTGACCTCGTCATTGCGAACGACGCGCTCTCCCAGCTGAGCTACAGCCCCGTCCAGCGGATGGCGCATTTATCGGGCGCCGCGGTTTCCTGTCAAGGCGGCGCTTCACTGAAAAACCGGCTGCCGGTCGCGTGGCGGAACCCTGCCCTTGCCGGTTTGGCGCGTAATGGCTACATGTCGGCAACAATTGGAGTCCGGCATGCTCGCCCTCATTCAAACCATCGTCATGGCGCTCGACCTCTATTGGTGGGTCATCATCGCCTCGGCGATCTTTTCCTGGCTCTATGCCTTCAACGTCGTCAACTCGCGCAACCAGTTCGTCGGCAGCATCGGGAACATGCTCTACCGCCTGACCGAGCCGGCGCTGCGGCCGATCCGCCGCTTCATGCCCGACCTTGGCGGTATCGACATCTCACCGATCATCTTGTTGCTGATCCTGTTCTTCCTCAGGCAGTTCATTCTCACCACGATCGCGCCGCTGCTGCTGGCCTGACGATCGCATGAGCGCGCCGTTCCGCATGCGCGAGAACGGCGTCGATCTGTTCGTGCGGCTGACGCCTAAGTCTTCCATGGACCGGCTCGACCTCGTCGAAACATTGGCGGACGGACGCAGTCACGTGAAGGCGCGGGTCCGCGCCGTGCCGGAAAATGGCGCCGCCAATCAAGCGCTGGAGAAGCTGGTCGCCAGGGCGCTGGGTGTTCCGGCATCGGCCGTTTCGGTCGTTGCCGGCGGTACGGCCCGCCTCAAGACGTTGCGGATATTGGGCGATCCGGAGGCGCTGGTGACAGCTGTCGGAGCGCTTTTCCAAAATTGAGATGCAGGCGGGACAGCGCCCCCTCCGTCCTGCCGGACGCGGTCCTGCGCTGTCGCTCCGGGCGTTCGTCGTTCGGAAAGCAAGCCAATTGGCTTTCCGTCCACTGCGCGGACCAGTCCTCACCCGCTTGGGGCGAATTGGCAGATTTTTTCGGCGCCGGCTCGTCAGTCGCCCAGCGGCAAACGCGGGTCGTCGACCTTCAGCGTGTTCACGCTCTGCTTGATGCGGCGCAGTTTCTCCAGCACCTTCGGGCCGCGTGTCTCGGCGACCGAGGTCACGATCATGTCGACGATCGCCAGCAACGCGTAACGTGACGATGTCGGCTTGTAGATGTTGCCGTCCTCGAACGGCTGTAGCTGGATGACAGTGTCGGCGACCTTGGCCAGTGCGGAGTCGGGCGCGGTGACCGCCACCGTGGCGGCCCCATATTGTTGCGCGACCTGCACCGCCTCAATGACCGAGCGCGCATAGCCGGAGACCGAGAAGGCGACCACGGTGGTGTCTGGCGTGGCAACGGCGGCATACATGCGCTGCAGCTGTCCGTCGATCTGTGCCAGAACCGACAGGCCGAGCCTGAACAGCCGGTTCTGCATTTCGGTCGCCATCATCGAGGAAATGCCACCCGAACCTATGCACAGCACATTGCCTGATGCCGCAAGGCGCGCGGCGACGTCGACCAGCGTCGTCATGTCGAGGTTCTCGCTGGCGCGCTGGATGGCTGAAACAGCCGCTTCGGTGATGGCCGACGCAATGCGCTGTTCGCGGGCGTCGCGGCTCAATGGCTCCGGCGACAGATACTGGCCGCCGATGGCGATGGCTTGGGCCAGATAGAACTTGAAGTCGCGCAACCCCTCGCAGCCGAGATTGCGGCAGAAGCGGGTGACCGTCGGTTCGCTGACGCTGACCCGCGCGGCGATGTCGGAGATCGCGGCCTTGGAGGCGAAGTCGAGGTCGGACAGGACGAGGTTTGCCAGGCGGCGATCCGACTTGGTGCCGTCCTGCGACATCAGCTGCAGCCGCGTGATGATGTCGGCCGGCGTCTTCATGTCCGAGTTTCCGTCGTCATCTCAGCGGCAGGCCCGTCGCCGTGTCGAACAGATGGATGTTGCCTGGGTCGACCGAGACCGGCAGCAGGTCGCCCGGCCGCACCGGCACCCGGTCGCGGAACACGGCGCGCACCGCATCAGTGCCAATGGCGCCGTAGACATGGGTTTCGGAACCGGTCGGCTCGACCACGTCAACCTTGAGCGTCATGGTATCAGTGGCTTCACCGACGATGAAATGCTCCGGCCGGATGCCCGCCTCAACGGCACTGCCTGCCGGCACCGGGTCCCCGGCAAGCGCAAGCCGGCCGCCGCCGACCGACTCGAACCAGGTCGTCCCGGGCGTCGTCTTCAGTGCCCCGGACACAAAACTCATCGACGGCGAGCCGAGGAAGCCGGCGACGAACTTGTTGGCCGGCCTGTCATAGAGCTCCAGCGGCGGCCCGACCTGCTGGATCCTGCCGCGGTCCATCACGACGATGCGATCGGCCATGGTCATGGCCTCGATCTGGTCGTGGGTGACGTAGACTATGGTGGATTTCAGCCGCTGGTGCAGCGCCTTGATCTCGGTGCGCATCTGCACGCGCAACTGCGCGTCCAGATTGCTGAGCGGCTCGTCGAACAGGAACACCGAGGGTTCGCGCACGATGGCGCGGCCCATGGCGACACGCTGGCGCTGGCCGCCCGAGAGCTGGCGGGGATACCGGTCGAGATAGGAGAACAGGTTGAGGACGCCGGACGCCTTCTTGACCTTCTGGTCGATGGCGGTGCGGCTCTCGCCCCGGATTTTCGGACCGAAGCCGATATTGTCGGAAGCCTTCAGATGCGGGAACAGCGCGTAGGACTGGAACACCATGGCGATGTTGCGCTGCTGCGGCGGCAGGTCGTTGGCGCGCGTGCCGCCGATCAGGAGGTCACCGGAACTGATGGTCTCCAGGCCCGCCAGCATGCGCAGCAAGGTCGACTTGCCGCAGCCGGACGGGCCGACGAGCACGACGAACTCGCCGCTCTTGATGTCGAGGCTGATCTCCTCGAGGATCTTGTGCTGGCCGAAGGATTTCGAGAGGTTGCGAAACAGGACGTCGGTCATGGTCACGCTCCCAATATGTCGTCGATGAACGGCAGGCAGCCGGCGGTCAATCCCGCATCGACGGGCATCACCACGCCTGTTACGCCCGAGGCGCGGTCCGAGGCAAGGAAAGCCACCGCTTCGGCGACTTCCGAGGCGTTGACGATGCGGCCGAGCGGATAGAGCCGCTGCAGCTTGCCGATTATGTCAGGGTTCTTGGCCAGGCGATGGTCCCAGGCGGCGGTGCGGATCGATCCGGGGCAGACGACATTGGCGCGCACGCCGCTACGGCCGAGTTCGACGGCGATCGACTTGGCATAGGCGTTGATGCCGGCCTTGGCGGCGGCGTAGGCCGGATTGCCGAAATGCGCGATGGCGTTGACGGAAGAAATGAAGACGACGCTGCCCGAACCGCGTGCAGCCATCGCCTTAACCAGCGGGTCGGCGAAAGTCATCACACCGGTCAGGTTGAGGTCGAGCTCATGTTCGATCGTGTCCGCCGTCAGCGCATCGAGCGTTTCGGCGCGCGTCCAGCCGGCATTGTTGATCAGGATATCGGGCACGCCGTCCCGGTCGAGAACAGCGGCGATCCCCGCCTCGATGGAAGCCCGGTCGAGAAGGTCGAAGACATGCCGCGAGGCAAGGTGCGGGCTCGCCAGCGCCTCCCCGGATTGGTCGCAGCCGACCACCCGCGCGCCCCTGCCGGCCAGCAGTGCGACAATCGCCGAGCCAAGGCCGCCACCGGCGCCGGTGACGACGGCGGTCCTGCCTTCGAATTCGGCTCTCGAAACCACGGCGCTTGCTCCTCCCTCAAGTCACGCAGATGCCGGAGAGGCTAAAGACCAGGATGTAATTTAGCAACATATTAATCCGCTTGCGCGCGGCGAATTCATCGATAATGTAGGAAAGTCACATAAACCTTGTGCCGGCGGCACAAGGAGCGCGA
Source organism: Mesorhizobium sp. LNHC229A00 (assembly GCF_000502415.1). Taxonomy (NCBI): domain Bacteria; kingdom Pseudomonadati; phylum Pseudomonadota; class Alphaproteobacteria; order Hyphomicrobiales; family Phyllobacteriaceae; genus Mesorhizobium; species Mesorhizobium sp. LNHC229A00. The sequence goes on along the minus strand of NZ_AYWQ01000005.1, from coordinate 162,575 downwards.
ATGCGCGAAACAATGGGAGAGATCGGATGAACCTTGCGAAATGGACTGCCGGCCTGATGGCCGGAATGGGCATTCTGGCCTTCGCGGCGCAGGCAGAGGCCGGCGAAGTGCGGGTCACCGTCGCCGAATACAGTGCCAAGACCGGTCCGTATTTCGAGCAGGTCAAGAAGGAGTTCGAGGCGAAGAACCCTGGCATCACGGTCAAGTTCGAGGTGGTGCCATGGGATGTGCTCTTGCAGAAGCTAACCACCGACATCACCGCCGGCACCAACGCCGATCTGTCCATCATCGGCACGCGCTGGCTGATCGACTTCGTCCAGCAGGACGTCGCCGAGCCGCTCGACAGCTACATCACGCCTGACTTCAAGGGTCGCTTCATCGACACCTTCCTGTCGCCCTCGATCATGGGCGGCAAGACCTACGGCCTGCCGATCGCCGCCTCGGCGCGCGCCATGTATTACAACAAGGAGTTGTTCGAGAAGGCCGGCATAGCCAAGCCACCGGCAACCTGGACCGAATTGCAGGAGGATGCTCGCAAGATCAAGGCGCAGGGTGCTTTCGGTTTCGGCCTTCAGGGCAAGGAGATCGAGACCGACGTTTATTACTACTACGCGATGTGGTCGCAGGGCACCGAGATCCTCAACAAGGACGGCACGTCGGGCCTGAGCACGCCGGGCGCGCTCGAAGCAGCGAAGCTCTACAAGTCGATGATCGACGAGGGGCTGACGGAGCCCGGCGTCACCTCCAACAATCGCGAGGACGTGCAGAACCTGTTCAAGCAGGGCAAGGTCGGCATGATGATCACGGCGCCCTTCCTGTCCAACCAGATCAAGGACGAGGCGCCGAGCCTCAAATATGGCGTTGCCGCCATCCCGGCCGGTCCTACCGGTGCGCGCGGCACCTACGGCGTCACCGACTCCATGATCATGTTCAAGAACTCCAAGAACAAGGATGAGGCCTGGAAGCTGATGGACTTCCTGTTCACCACGGAACAGCGCGCCAAGTTCACGCAGGGCGAAGGATTCCTGCCGGTGAACAAGGAAGAGGCCAAGATGGACTATTACATCAACAACGCGGATCTGGCCGCCTTCACCGCGCTCTTGCCTGATGCCCGCTTCGCGCCGGTCATCCCAGGCTGGGAAGAAGTTGCCCAGATCACGTCGGATGCCATGCAGAAGATCTATCTTGGCGGCGATCCCGAGGCAGGCTTGAAGGAAGCGGCGGCCAAGGCCAACGCAGTGCTGAAGAAGTAGGGCGTATCTCCCTGCGTCCGTGGCGCGCGCCAAATTCAGGCGGGGCGCGCCACTCTTCTAACATGCAACGGCTCGCCGCGTGCAAGCGAGGAAGGTCGATAGGGCAATCCCTCAGGCAAAGGACAAAATCGGCGATGTCGGCGCCGCCCCTCATTGCACTGCCGGGCATTTCTCCGCGTATAGTGACTGGGAGAAAGGCCTGGCGGCAGCCTCGGCGCCATTCCTGCGAGGCCGGAGATTGGCGAAAGCGGTAGCGACGGCGCCCCTCTCCCCGTCACTATACGGGGAGAGGATGCCGGCGGGCAGGTGAGGGGCGGCACTGACGTCGGAAAGAGTTCGAAACCGAGCGCCTAGGGCCAACTGGGCGAGCCAGCGCCACCAATACCTCGCAACATGGTCCCAAATCAGCCGATGCAAAATCGCCTCCTGCCCTATCTCCTGACCTTGCCCAGTCTGTTCCTGGCGGCGGTGGTCATCTTCTGGCCGGTCTGGGACCTGATCCAGATCGCCACGCATGACGTCAATCGCTTTGGTCAGCTGCGCGAGTTCAGCGGTCTTGCCAATTTCGCCGCGCTGACAGCCGATCCCGACTTCGTCGCCGCCCTCTGGCGCACAGGGCTATGGACGGTGCTGGTGGTCTGCGGCGCGTTGCTGCTCTCGGTCCCGGTGGCGATGATCCTCAATACCGATTTCTATGGCCGTGGCCTTGCCCGCGTCATCATCATGCTGCCATGGGCAGTGTCGCTGACCATGACGGCCGTGGTCTGGCGCTGGGCGCTGAGCGGTGAAAGCGGCATGCTGAATTCGGCGCTGATCGGACTTGGCCTGATCGACCACAACATCCAGTGGCTTGCGAGCGCCGAGACGGCGTTTCCAATGCAGGTGCTGATCGGCATATTGGTGACGGTGCCGTTCACCACGACGATCTTTCTCGGCGGCCTGTCCTCGATCCCGGACGATCTCTATGAGGCGGCGGCGCTCGAAGGGGCAACGCCGCTCCAGCAGTTCCGCGAGATCACCTTTCCGCTTCTGAAACCCTTCATCAACATCGCCATCGTGCTCAACACCATCTACGTCTTCAACTCGTTTCCGATCATCTGGGTGATGACGCAGGGCGGGCCGGCCAACTCGACCGACATCCTGGTCACCCACCTCTACAAGCTGGCATTCCGTATCGGCAAGCTCGGCGAGGCTTCGGCGGTCTCGCTGGTGATGTTCGCCATATTGCTGATCTTCACCATGATCTATGTGCGCCTTGCCATGCGGGAGCAACGCGCATGAAGGCCAAGCTGAAGCGCACCGTCATCGCCTGGCTGCTGCTGGCTCCCTTGATCGTGGTGACGATCTTTCCCTTCGCGGTGATGTTCCTGACAGCGGTCAAGCCGCGTACCGAAGTGCTGACGCCGACCTGGTGGCCGAGCGAGTTCCGGTGGTCGAATTTTGCCGACATGTGGGTGGCGACCGGCTTCGGCCGGGCGCTGGCCAATTCGCTCTATGTGTCTGTCATCGCCACCGTCGGCGCCATCCTCATATCCGTCCCGGCGGCCTATGCAATGTCGCGCTTCCGCTTTGCCGGCTATGGAGCGTTCCGCCAGTTCCTGCTGATCTCGCAGATGATCTCGCCGATCGTGCTGGTGCTCGGCCTGTTCCGGCTGATGGCTGCCTGGGGACTGGTCGAATCGACCACCGCGCTCGGCTTCATCTACATGGCCTTCAACGTCGCCTTCACCGTTTGGATGCTGCAGAGCTATTTCGACACCATTCCGCGCGACCTTGAGGAGGCGGCCTGGATGGAAGGCGCCGGCCGCTGGCTGACGCTACGAAAAGTGTTTCTACCGCTCTGCCTGCCGGCGATCGCGGTGACGGCGATCTTCACCTTCATCAATGCCTGGAACGAATTCGTCGTGGCGCTCACCATGCTGCGTAGCCAGGAGAGCTATACGCTGCCGATCCAGGTGTTCTCGCTGGTTGCCGGGCGCTACACGATCGAATGGCACCACGTCATGGCGGCGACGCTGCTGGCGACGCTGCCGGTGGCGATCCTGTTCATCTGGCTGCAGCGCTATCTCGTCCGGGGGCTGGCGCTCGGGGCTGTCAAATAGCAATCCCAGCACCTCTAGGAAAAGTGCCCAGCGGTTTTCCGTCCGGAATTGCGAAACAACAAGAAGTCCACGGAGTTTTCATGCGTATTTTCACCGCCTCGCTGGCGACGGAAACCAACACCTTCTCGCCGGTGCCAACCGACCGGGCCTCTTTCGAGATGGCGTTCTATGCCGGGCCGGGCAAGCATCCGGAAACGCCGACCCTGTGCTCCTCGCCGATCGTGGCGCTGCGCCTCCGCGCGGCCGCCGAAGGCCTGACCGTGATCGAGGGCACCGCCACCTGGGCCGAGCCTGGCGGCCTCGTGCAGCGGCAGACCTATGAGGCGCTGCGCGATGAGATCCTCGATCAACTGAAGGCTGCATTGCCGGTCGATGCCGTTATTCTGGGCCTGCACGGGGCCATGGTGGCGCAAGGCTATGACGACTGCGAGGGCGACCTGCTGGAGCGCGTGCGGGGCATTGTCGGGCCTGAGGTGGTGATTGCCTGCGAGTTCGATCCGCACAGCCATCTGACGCCGAAGCGCGTGGCGGCGTCAGACATCATGGCCTATTTCCTCGAATTCCCGCACACTGATTTCTACGAGCGCGGCGAGCATGTCGTCGAGCTTGGCCTGGCTGCGGCGCGCGGCGAAATCAAGCCGGTCATCTCAACTTTCGACTGCCGCATGATCCAGGTGCTGCCGACCAGCCGCGAACCGATGCGCTCCTTCGTCGACCGCATCAAGGCGCTGCACGGCAAGGACGGCGTGCTGTCGGTCTCGGTCATCCACGGCTTCATGGCCGCCGACGTGCCCGAAATGGGCACGCGCCTCCTTGTCGTCACCGACAATGACAAGGCCAAGGGCGATGCGCTGGCGGAGCGGCTCGGACGCGAGCTCTATGCCATGCGCGAAACGACCGCGATGACGATGCTGAGTACGGCCGACGGCATCGATCGGGCTCTGGCCGTGCGCAAGGAAAAGCCGGGCAAGCCGGTGGTCATTGCCGATATCTGGGACAATCCCGGCGGCGGCGTTCCCGGCGACGGCACCGTCGTGCTGCGCCAGATGCTGGCGCGGGGCCTGGACAAGTTCGGCGTGGCGACGATCTGGGATCCGATCGCGGTGACTTTCTGCCAGGCTGCCGGCGAGGGCGCGGTCATCGACCTGCGCTTCGGCGGCAAAGCTGGCGCCCAGGCGGGCGAACCGATCGACGCACGCGTCAAGGTGCTGAAAGCGGTTGCCGAGGGTTGGCAGAGTTTTGGCCCGAGCCGGGTGACATTGGGGCCATCAGCGGTGGTGCGCATCGAGGGCACCGAAGTCGATGTGATCCTGAATACCAATCGCACCCAGACCTTCGAGCCGGATGTCTTCTCCAACATCGGCATCGATCCGCTGTCGAAAGACATTTTGCTGATCAAGTCGACAAACCATTTCTACGCCGGCTTCGAGCCGATCGCCGCCGAGATCATCTATGTCGCGGCGCCGAGTTCCTATCCCAGCAATCCGGCGGCGACGAATTACACGAAGCTGGCGCGGCTAGTGTGGCCAAGGGTGGCCGATCCCTGGAAGGGTGCCGCGGGCGACGCTGCCAATCTCCCCCACGAACGGCATGATTGCTAGTCACACCAATCCGCGCTTGACCATCATCGCTGCCGGCGACGGCATTTTGCCGCGAAACGCGGTGTAGAGCTCTTCCGGATCCTTCGAGCCGCCGGCGGCGTAGATGTTCTTCCTCAGCCGCTCGGCCAGCGCCGGGTTGAAGGGGTCTCCGGTTTCCTCGAAGGCGGCGAAAGCATCGGCGTCCAGCACCTCCGACCACATGTAGGAATAGTAGCCGGCCGAATAGCCCTCGCCGGCGAAGACATGGCCAAAATGCGGGGTGCGATGGCGCATGGCGATGGTATCCGGCATATGCAGGGTCGCAAGCGTTTCGGCCTCGAAACGAAGCGGCTCTTCCGGCGCGTCGGGCCGTGCATGGTAGGCCATGTCCATCAAGGCAGAGGCGGTGAACTCGACGGTGGCGAAGCCGGCGCCGAAGGTGCGCGTGGCCAGCATCTTGTCGAGCAGCGCTTTCGGCATCGGCTTGCCGGTCTTGACATGCAGCGCGTGCTTTTCCAGAACCGCCGGCACCGTCAGCCAGTGCTCGTAGAGCTGCGAGGGCAGTTCGACGAAGTCGCGGCTGACCGAGGTGCCCGACACCGATGGCCAGGTGACGTCGGTCAGCATGCCATGCAGCGCATGGCCGAATTCGTGGAACAAGGTCTTCGCCTCGTCGACGGACAGCAGGGCCGGTTCGCCCGCTGGCGGCTTGGCGAAGTTCATGATGTTGTAGATCACCGGCTTCGAGCCATGGCCAAGCTTATAACCGGACTTCAGCGCGCTCATCCAGGCGCCGGAGCGTTTTGACGGCCGCGCGAAATAGTCGGCGAGGAACAGGCCGCGCTCACTGCCGTCGGCATTTTTGACCACGAAGACGCGCGCGTCCGGATGCCAGGCGGCGATGCCCTTCTTCTCCTCGAACGTGATGCCGAACAACCGTGTCGCGACGTCGAAGCAGGCGTCGATGACGCGGTCGAGCTGCAGATAGGGTTTCAGCTCCGCCTCATCGAAAGCGAACTTCTCGGCGCGCAGCTTCTCCTGGTAGAAGCGCCAGTCCCAGGCGGCGAATTTTTCGTTGCTGCCGGCCTCGGCGGCCAGACGCTCCAGCTCTTTCTGGTCGGCGGCGGCCTTTTCCAGTGCCCTTTCCCAGACCGGGTCGAGCAGCGCATGCACCGCCTTCGGTGTCTTGGCCATGGTGTCGTCGAGCTTGAGCGCGGCGAAGGAGGCGTAGCCGAGCAGCTTCGCCTTTTCGGCGCGCAGCTTCAGCATGTCGCGCACCACGGATGTGTTGTCTGACGCACCGCCGTTCTGGCCGCGCATGGTGAAGGCACGATAGGCGATCTCGCGCAGGTCGCGGCGGTCGGAGAAGGTCGTGAACGGCTCATAGATCGAGCGCGACAGGGTTACGGCGTAGCGGCCCTTCCGGCCGCGCATCTCGGCGGCCTCGGCCATCGAGCTTTTCACGAAATCCGGCAGGCCGGCGAGATCGGCCTCGTCGAGGAACAGCGCCCAGTCGCGCTCATCGGCCAGCACGTTCTGACCGAAAGTCGTGCCGAGCGACGACAGCTCCTCGTTGATTTTGGCCAGCCGCGTCTTGCCGTCGGCGTCGAGCTTGGCGCCGGAACGGACGAAGCCTTTCCAGGTCTTCTCCAGGACGCGCAGCGTCTCGGGATCGAGGTTTAGGCTCTCGCGGCGCCGGTAGAGATCGTCGATGCGGGCAAACAGCTTCTCGTTCATCGAGATGGCCGAGAAGTGCCGCGACATCTTCGGCGAAATGTCACGCTCCAGCGCCTGGATGGTCTCGTTGGTGTAGGCGCCGGCGCGGCACCAGAAGATCGACGAGACATGATCCAGCGCCTCGCCCCCGAGCTCAAGCGCGGCAAGCGTGTTCTCGATGCTCGGCGTAGCCTTGTTGCTTGATATCGCGTCGATCTCGGCCTCATGCGCCTTCAGCGCGGCGTCGAAGACGGCGGAGAAATCACCGTCGCCAATATGGGCAAAATCGGGCAGGCCGAGCGGCCCTCGCCACGCGGTCAGCGGATGAGCGGCGAGATCGACGGCATTCGTAGAGGGCATGGAGGGTCTTTCGCTGGCGTCAGGAAGGAGGGTGTCACCGATGTAGGGCGCGCTTCGCGAGCCCGCAATATGCCAGTGGCCGCTGCGCCTCAGTAGCCCTCGCAGTTTTCAGCGATTGCCGCCTGAGAATTGGCGGTGATTCGGTTGTCGCTCACCGCGAAGGTTTCCTGCACCAGCATGTCGTTGTTGGGGAAGTCGTAGCAGGCGATCACGGTGGTGACCCCGCTTTCGGTCCTCTCGATGCGATGGCGGATCGCGGCTCCCGCAACCGCACCTTTCCATTCGTCGAGCGAGGCTATGAATTCCAGCTTGCTCTGGACAACGCCGAGGTCGTCAAGTTTGATGCGGACGTCGTCGGCGAGCAGGTCCGCCAGCTCGGTGCGATCGGCGACCATCAGCGCCGAATACCAGCGGCTTATAATGGCGCGGTCATCGGCGCGAGCAGCAACGATCGCTATCATTAGCGCGGCCGCCGTGAAAACGACCGGCCGAACGCTCATCGCCCGGCGCGCCGTACCGTTCATTCCAGCACCGGCCGCTCGAAATCGCCGGTCTCCTTGTTCATCACCCAGAGCTCGCCGGTCGAAATATCGAACCAGGCTCCGTGCAGCGACAGCCGCCCCTTGCCCTCGAGGATCGAGACGCAGGGAAAGGTCCTGAGATTGGCGAGGGAGTAGCGGATCGAAATGCGCTCCAGGGCCGTCTGGCGTTCCGTCGCCGTCATGAAGGTGCTGGCCGACACCGTCTCGGCGGCCGGCGCGATCAGACTCATCCATTTACCGATGAAGTCGCCGGGAGACAGCGGCGCGGAGTTGGGGTCGAGCGCGGCCCGGATGCCGCCGCAGCGGCCGTGGCCCATGACCACGATATTCTTGACCTTGAGGCTCTGCACGGCGAATTCGAGCGCGGCCGAGGTCGAATGGAACTCGCCGTCCGGCTCGTAAGGCGGCACCAGATTGCCGACATTGCGCAAGACGAAGAGTTCGCCGGGGCCGGCGTCGAAGATCGCCTCGGGCGCTGATCGCGAGTCGCAACAGGCGACGATCATGGTCTCGGGCGCCTGGCCTTCGCGGGCGAGCTCGCGATAGCGGCCGCTCTCGGTGAGGTAGCGGCCGTTCATGAAATTGCGGTAGCCGGCGAGGAGGTGTTCGGGAAGATGAGGCATGGGCGGCTAAGGCCTTTCCGGGTTGGAGGCGGCAGCTCGTTGCGGTCGAGGAAAGCCTCTAACGGCAAAAGCCCGCTACGAGCAATGCGGAATTGTAGGAGCTAGCCATAAATGCCATGCGCCAAAGCGGGACGCGCGCTGACATTGTCACGCCCAGATAGCGACCGGTATGCCAAAACCGTCAGCGCTAGGCGGGTCGGGAAACGGCTTCGCGTCGCCGCTGGCGATGCGGCCGGCAATCAGCATCATGCCGGCCGCATCGAGGAAATCGTCAGCGGCCGCACCACGTGGCGGCGGCCGGTCGAGGAAATCCATGTCATAGCCATGCCGGCAAAGCAGCGCCTTCCGCTCCGCCATGCCGGCCGGATTGACGCTGCCCTTGATCTTCTTCGGCAACAGCATGGCCTGATCGTCGTTCAGGCGGCAGAAGGCGACTTCCGGATGCGATTCGAAGATGCGACCGCGCAGTTCGGGCCGCACGATCAGCAATGTGTCGATCTCGCGGATTTTCGAAAAGATGCCGAAGGCCTGGATGGAAACGCCGCGTGGCGGGTTGGATGTGGCCTTGGCCACTTCGCTTGCCCTGATATGCGCCGCGTACCAGGCTTCGATCGTGGTGAAGCCGCTGGTGTCGGCATAGAGCGCGGCCCGGGACGGGATCGAAAAGACGCTGGACTGGCGAGCCCCAAGCAGCGGCCGCACCAGCGCTTCCGGCCCGCGTCCGCCCTTTTGCGAAAATTCCGGTAGACCGATCGGCATGTCGACGGCGACGATCGCGTCATCGGGGATCGCCGCCAGCAGGGCGGCGAACGAAGGGAAGACATCGACCGAAGGCGCGGCGTCCGGGTTACGAAGTGTCGGCCCGGGTTCGCTCCGCACGGCGATCCAGCCGGCCTTGCAGCCATCGGCGCCGACGAGCACGACCTTGGCCGGGGTCACGCCCGGCGGTCCCGCCCCGGATGCGTGAGGTGGCGAAGCTGGACCATGGCCATCGGGTGCGACAGACTCTGCGCGTCGGTTTCGAGCTGCAACTCGTCGCCGCCGCGTTTTGCCGTGCGCGCCAGGATCTCGTAGACCGCCGCCGTCGTGGACTGCAGGGCCTTGATCGCCGGCTGGCCGGACAGGATGCGCGCCAGGTAGACCGCCGCGGTCAGGTCGCCAAGGCCGTTCGGCGGCTTGTCGATCAGGCGATGTTCGGCCAGCAGCGCCTGGGTGCCGTCGAGCAGCAGATTGCCGGTGCCGCCTGACATCATCGACGGTGCCGAGGTGACCAGCATGGTCGATGGTCCGGCATGGAGTGCGGCCGAGATCACCGATTTCAGATCGGGCAGTGGCGCGCCGGCCATCCATTCCAGCTCATAGCGGTTGGGGGTAGCGATGTCGGCGATCGGCATCAGCCAGTCGCGCATGGCGGCGGCGGTGGGCTCGGGCACGTAGAGGCCGCCGGAATCACCCATCACCGGATCGCAGATATAAACGGCATCGGGCGTCCTCGCCTTGACCGCGGCCACCAGCGAGGCGACCGCCTCGGCCTGGCCGGCCTCGCCGAGATAGCCCGACAGCACGGCCCCGACCTCGCCCAGCCACGGCGCGCGCTCCAGATCGGCCATCAACGCCTTGAACTGGTCGAGCGGCGGCACAATGCGGGTCGCGCGGCCATGGCCGGGGTGCCAAGGCAGGGTGACCGTAGGTACGGCCCAGACCGGAAAGCCCAGTGTCTCCAGCGCGAAGACGGCCGCGCGATTGCCGACGGAGCCGCGGGCGACATGGCTGGATATGACGATGACCGCGCGCGGCGCGTCGGTTTTTTCGGCGCTCATTGTTTCTTGATTCCTAGCTGCCCCGGGTGAGGAAAAGCACGAGCCAGACCATCAGGCCCAGCGCCAGAAGCAGGCCGAGTATCCTGCCAACGCGCGTGCCCCAGACTTCAATCGGATCCGTGCGGTCGGCATCGGCCGCCGAGACGTGGTCGCGCACGCCTTTCGTCGTCCGTGCCACGAAAGAATTGCCGGCCGGATCGGTCTCCTGCGCGACGCGCTGGAGGATACGGCGCGATTCACTGTCGCTGTCCTGGCGTTTCGCCATGGTGATATCCCGTTCTGATCGAACCTTATCGTGTTCACCGGGCCAATCACAGGGCCTTGGGGCGGGCACAATTCATGCCGAGTCTGCTTCAGAGACCGAGGCCGTTTTCTTGCGCGCCGATTGTGGTAATGCTTCGGATGCAACTTCTATCGAGGGATCCCTTCATGCTTGTCCAGCGCCTTGCTCGACCATCGACATTTCGCACGCTGCCCGCCTTCCTGATGATGGCAATCGTGCTGCCGCTGCTTGCCGGCTGCGGCTACAACACGATCCCGACGGCGGAAGAAAACGCCAGGGCGGCATGGAGCGAGGTGTTGAACCAGTATCAGCGACGCGCCGACCTCATTCCCAATCTGGTCGAGACGGTCAAGGGCTATGCCTCGCATGAAAAGGACACGCTCGACGCCGTTGTCCAAGCGCGCGCCAAGGCAACGCAGATCACGGTGACGCCGGAAACGCTGAAGGACCCGGAAGCCCTCAAAAAGTTTCAGGATGCCCAGGCCGGGCTGACTAGCGCGCTGTCGCGGCTGATCGCAGTGTCGGAAGCCTATCCCGACCTTAAGGCCAACCAGAATTTCCTGGCGCTGCAGGCGCAGCTCGAAGGGACGGAGAACCGCATCGCCGTTGCCCGCCGCGACTACATCCAGGCCGTCAGGGACTACAATTTGACACTGAAGACCTTCCCGTCGGTGCTGTGGGCGACATTCTGGTTCCGCGGCAACGAGCCCTTCGCCAACTTCACTGTCGACGAGGACAAGATGCAGCCGCCGAAGGTCGATTTCGGCACGAAGCAGGGCGGGTGAACGGCGACCGTCACCGGAACAAATTCCGCTAGAAGACGGACCGCCGGCGTGCAAACAACCCCCTCTGTCCTGCTGCACATCTCCCCCTCAAGGGGGGCGCTGCGGAACGCCTACCTTTCCTTTCTTGGCCTTCTTGCCGGCATCCTCTTCCTCCCGTTCGCCGCCGTGGCCGCCGATCTTCCGGCTCTGACAGGTCGCGTCGTCGACAATGCCGGCATCATCGATGCCGGCACACGTGCCGCGCTCACCCAAAAACTCGCCGAGCTCGAAACCAAGGGCTCGGACCAGATCGTCGTCGCCACCATCCCCAGCCTCGGCGGCGAGGAGATCGAGCCCTACGCCAACCGGCTNAATGCCGGCATCATCGATGCCGGCACACGTGCCGCGCTGACCCAAAAACTCGCCGAGCTCGAAACCAAGGGCTCGGACCAGATCGTCGTCGCCACCATCCCCAGCCTCGGCGGCGAGGAGATCGAGCCCTACGCCAACCGGCTGTTCCGCTTCTGGAAGCTCGGCCAGGCCAAGGAGAATAACGGTGTCCTGCTCCTGGTTGCGCCAAACGACCGCAAGATGCGCATCGAGGTCGGGTACGGGCTGGAAGGCACGCTGACCGACCTGCACACCAAGCTGATCGTCGAAAACGACATGGTGCCGGCTTTCCGCGCCGGCGATTTCCCGGGCGGCATCTCCAAGGCCGTCGACGACATGATCATGGTGCTGAACGGCAATCCGGAAGAACTGGAAGCGCGCGGCAAACGGAACGAGCAAGCACCGTTCAATTCCGACGACCTGTTCTTCGCCATTTTCATCGGCATCTGGGCGATCATTTTCTTCGGCAGCATCGCGGCCTCGGTGCTGCCGCCGATCTTCGGCCAGAAACTAGGGCCCGGGCGCTATCGCTGGCTTGGCATGACCTTCGAGCCGCACCGGCGATCATCGTCCGGCGGCTGGTCGTCCGGCGGAGGCGGTTGGTCCTCCGGCGGAGGGTCCTCCGGTGGCGGTTTTTCCGGTGGCGGTGGCTCGTCCGGCGGCGGCGGCTCCTCGGGAAGCTGGTAACGCCATGGTCAGAGCTGCCGTCCCTTCAATGTGCCAATGCGCTTCGCGGCTGCGCCTGGCCTTAATCATCCTGGCGTCTGTGCTGCTTGCCTCGATCGCCGCCGTGGCCGCCGATCTTCCGGCTCTGACCGGCCGTGTCGTCGACAATGCCGGCATCATCGATGCCGGCACACGTGCCACGCTGACCCAAAAACTCGCCGACCTCGAAACCAAGGGCTCGGACCAGATCGTCGTCGCCACCATCCCCAGCCTCGGCGGCGAGGAGATCGAGCCCTACGCCAACCGGCTNTGCACACCAAGCTGATCATCGAAAACGACATGGTGCCGGCTTTCCGCGCCGGCGATTTCCCGGGCGGCATCTCCAAGGCAGTCGACGACATGATCATGGTGCTGAACGGCAATCCGGAGGAGTTGGAGGCGCGCGGCCAGCGCAATCCCTCCGGCAGCAGCACTCCCATGGATCCGGTCGTCGCGGTGTTCCTGATCCTGTGGGCGACGATGTTCTTGGGTGGCCTGGCAATGGCCTTCCTGCCGCCGATGTTCGGCACAAAGCTGTCGCCAGGCGTGTATCGATGGCTGGGCATGACGTTTCGTTATGGCCAGGGTGCGAGTGGATCATCCGGAACCAGCGGTTGGACGAGGTCGTCGGGCGGCGGCTGGTCCTCGGGCGGTTCCGGCAGTGGCTGGTCGTCGGGGTCAAGCAGTGGCGGCGGGTTTTCCGGTGGCGGTGGCTCGTCCGGCGGTGGCGGTTCTTCAGGAAGCTGGTGAGACAAGATCATGGCAACACGACCGATCAGCCCGCAGGATCATGAGCGCATCGCCGCTGCGATCCGCGCCGCCGAAGCGCAAACCGACGGCGAGATCTACTGCGTCGTGGCGCATGCCAGCGAGGGCTACTTAGCTCCCGCGGCCTTGATGGCGACACTCGGCATGCTGGCCGTCAGCCTGGCGGTCGCCTATGGGCTGGAGGCCTGGTGGCTCACCATCCGCCTGCCGCATTTCGTCATCGCTGAGTTGCTGGCCTTGGCCTGCGTGCTGGCCCTGTTGTGGGCGCTCCCCGGCCTGCGCATCCATATGGTGCCGCGTCGGCTGCGCTATCAGGCTGCGCACGCCAATGCGGTCAAGCAGTTCCTCGCCCGCAACGTCCATCGCACCACGGCGCGCACCGGCGTCCTGATCTTCGTATCGATCGCCGAGCGCTACGCCGAAGTGGTCGCCGATTCGGGCATCGACGCCAAGGTCGGCCAGCATGTCTGGGACGGCGTGGTGCGCGATCTGACCGCGCATGCCGGCGACGATCGGCTTGCCGACGGTTTCGTCAAGGCGATCGAGCGGGTCGGGGCAGTGCTGGCCGAGCACTTTCCGGTTACTTCGGGCGATACCAACGAGCTCGACGACCATCTGGTCGAAATCTGAAAGCCTACCTAGCAAATGCTACTCAGCCGAACGCCCGACGCGGCTTTCTGGGCTTCCGATGCCACAAACCCTAAAAGTCCGCTGCGCTCCGGGTACTCGAAAGCCACGCCATCCGCCTCGGCTGAGCGCGTTTTCAGGCAGGCTTTGGCCAATGTCGGCAGTGTCATGATCGTCTGTGCGAAAGCGGACCATGGGCCGCCCGGACTCTTGCAATCGGGCGATGCGGGTTTATGGTTAACTAATCATGAATACGCTGACGATCGACATTCGGAAGGCAGACCCGCGCGATGCCGGCGCCATCGCCGAAGTGCACCTCGAGGCTTGGCGCGGCGCGTATAGCGGAATCATTCCGCACCGCACGCTGACATCGATGATCAACCGTCGCGGAAGCGACTGGTGGGCCAACGCCATCCGCCGCGCCGCCACCGTCCTCGTCGTCGAGATCGGCGGCACGATCGCCGGCTATGCGACGATCGGCAAGAACCGCGCCAAGGAGCTCAAGCAGCAGGGCGAGATCTACGAATTGTACCTTCGCCCTGAATATCAGGGCATAGGGCTCGGCAGGCGGCTGTTTTCGGCGGCCAGGGCTCGTCTCGCCGACCATGGACTGAAAGGCATGGTGGTGTGGGCGCTGGAAGACAACCAGAACGCACTTGCCTTCTATGCCGGGGCCGGCGGCCGCGACATCGCCGAAGGGGTCGAGATTTTCGAGCAGAAGGCGCTGAAGAAGGTCGCCTTCGTCTGGGACTGACCGCCTGGGGGATGATCGCGGAAGGCGTGGTCGCGGGCTCACGCACATCACGACGCTGAAACATCTTGTGCCGATGATTGAACGCGTCGAACGCCATCGCGTCTCGCCGGACGCATGTAAGCACCATTCGCCGCATTGCACCATTTTGCGCCGCCCGCTATCTCCTGCCAATCGAGAGAGGGACAAAAGACATGCGCATCGAAGCCATAGCCACCGGAAAGAATCCGCCTGAGGACGTTAATGTCATCATCGAAGTGCCGATCGGCGGCGAGCCGATCAAGTACGAGATGGACAAGGAGGCCGGCACGCTGTTCGTCGACCGCTTCCTGCACACCTCGATGCGCTATCCCGGCAATTACGGTTTCGTGCCGCACACGCTGTCGGGCGACGGCGACCCGATCGACGTGCTGGTCTGCAACACACGCGCCCTTGTGCCGGGCTGCGTGATCAACGTGCGGCCGATCGGTGTGCTGATCATGGAAGACAATGCCGGCCAGGATGAAAAAATCATCGCGGTGCCGTCGCCGAAGCTGACACTGCGCTACGAGAACGTCACCGAATACACGCAACTGCCCGACATCACGCGCCAGCAGGTGCAGCACTTCTTCGAGCACTACAAGGATCTGGAACCTGGCAAATGGGTCAAGATCGAAGGCTGGCATGATTCCAAATACGCCAAGAAGATGATCATGGACGCGATCGACCGGGCGAAGACGAGCAAGTAGCTCGAGCGGTCAGTTATCGACCCGGCCGAAAGCCGGCACGTCGCCAATAACCACGCGTTTGTCCTTGCCGCAGGCGAAGCCTTTTGCCTTCTCGTCGGCGATCTTGCGCGCTTGGTCATTGGCGGCGGGGTTACCGGTGGCCAGCACCAGGCCGACGGTGCAGCCTTCGCGGGCGTCCATCTGGGCGACCTTGGCGACGAGCAGCACCTCGGTCTTCTTGGTCTCGTCCTCGCCATTGCTGATCGAGCGACGGTGGATGGCCGCGAACGGCACGGCTTTGTCGCCATTGGTTTCGACGCGCCACTCGACCTTGGCTCCGGACGAATTGAAGGCGGAAAAACTTTCCCAGGCGGACGTCATGTCGCCGCCGGGCGGAAAACCATAGAACAGCGATTCGCGGGCGTCGTCATATCCGACCAGTACGGGATAGCCTCGATAGCCGGAGCAGGCGAGGTCGGCCCAGTCGCCGTCGCCCTGCTCGGCCCGCGCATAGGTCACGCAGTCCTTCTTCCAGTCGAGGTCGGTGTAGGTGCTGGATATGTCGCCGGCCTGTGCCGCCTGGCAAAGGCCGGCGAAGGTGAGCGGGATCAACAGGCTGCGCATGGCGGAGATCTCTCTTGGAGGTCGCCCCAGCGTATCGCCAATCGCTATTTCTTCAAGCTGGCTTCGATCAGCAAGTCGGCGTTGCGGGCAACCGACTGCGCGGGTCCGCCGAGGCCGAACAGCTGGCCGCTGATATAGGCGCCTTCGATAAGCAGCAGCAACCCGTCGCCCAGCGTGTCAGGGTCTTGCGCGCCCATCGCAGCCGCCATGGCGCGCAGGCGGCGGCGCAATTCCTGCTTGTTGGCCTCGCTGACGACGCGAGCCGGATGACTGTGGTCGGGATATTCGACCGCCGCATTGGTCATTCCGCAGCCGCGATAGTCCGCCACTTGCGTTCGCTTGCCGATGCGGGTCAGAAAAGCCTTGATCTGAGCGCGCGGGTCACCGGGATTGGCGGCGACGGCCTCGTCGAAACGCTCCCAATATTCAAGATCGTATTGCCTGAGGTAGGAGGCAGCCAGCTCGTCCTTGGAGGGAAAGCTGCGATAGAGGCTGGGCTTGGTGACGCCGGCACGTTTGACGATTTCGTCGACGCCGATCGCCCGGATACCGCGCCGGTAGAACAGGTCATAGGCCACGTCGAGGATCTTCTTAGCGGCCTTGGGTGGCGCCGACGCATGACCGTCGCTGATGGTCGGTTCAATATTTTTGTCGCTTGGCATGATGGGACCCGATTGACAATGTTACCGGTCGGTACGTATACATGCTCCCACCTTGCAACGTACCGGTCAGTAACATGATAGCTCAATCCCGTCCCTTTGGCCAGCGCTACGCCTTCGTCGTGGTGGGCGTCATCTTCCTCTGCTTGCTGATCGCGGCCGGCCTGCGCTCGGCGCCTTCGGTCATGATGCTGCCGCTCGAAAACAGTTTCGGCTGGCGGCGCGACGTCATTTCGCTCGCCGCGGGCGTCGGCATCCTGCTCTATGGGCTGACCGGTCCGTTCGCCGCGGCGCTCATGGAACGCATTGGCCTGCGCCGCACGCTGCTGGCGTCACTGGTGGTGATGTCGGCCTCGACCACGCTCAGCCTGCTGATGACCAAGCCATGGCATCTGTTCATCACTTGGGGCGTTTTTTCCGGCATCGGATCCGGCGCTGTCGCCAGCGTCCTTGGTGCCACCATCGTCAACCGCTGGTTCAAGACCAATCGCGGTCTTGTCATGGGGTTGATGTCGGCCTCCAGCGCCACCGGCATGCTGATTTTCCTGCCGCTGATCGCCTCGCTTGCCCAGACAGGCGGCTGGCGGCCTGTCGTCATCGCTGTCGCGATCGCCACCGCGGCATTGATCCCTCTGGTCTGGTTGCTGGTGCCAGAGCGCCCGTCCTCGATCGGCATGGTGCGTTATGGCGCCGAGGCGGATGATGTGCCGCCGACTTCGCCCGCGTCACAGGGCAATTTCTTGGCGCATACGCTCAACACGCTGCGCCGCGCCGCCGGGACGCGGGTTTTCTGGTACCTGTTCGCCACCTTCTTCGTCTGCGGCTTCACCACCAACGGGCTGGTCGGCACGCATCTGATCGCCTTCTGCGGCGACATGGGCATCGGCGAGGTGCAGGCGGCCGGCCTGTTGTCGATGATGGGTATTTTCGACCTGATCGGCACGACGCTGTCCGGCTGGCTCACCGATCGTTACGATCCGCGCAAACTGCTCGGCGTCTACTATGCCATCCGTGGCCTGTCGCTGATCTATTTGCCCTATTCCGGCTTCTCGGCAACCAGCCTGATCATCTTCGCCGTGCTCTATGGTCTCGACTGGATCGCCACCGTGCCGCCGACTTTAAGGCTCGCCAACGAAGCCTTCGGCGACCGCAGCGGGCCGATCGTGTTCGGCTGGATCGTGGCAGGCCATCAGGTGGGTGCCGCCACCGCCGCCGCCTTCGGCGGCACGATGCGTGAACTGCAAGGCAATTACGAACTGGCGTTCCTGATCGCCGGCATGACGGCGATCGCGGCGGCCTGTATTTCGCTCCTGATCAACACCAGCCGGCCGGCCTTCGATCCGGAACCGCAGCCGGCTTGAGGCGCGTCCATGTTCAGGTAAGGCCGGCCTGCAAACGGCGGCTTCCTGCGCTTCCAGTTCTACTGCGTTGCAGTAGAACTGTGCTCACGTACAAAATGTACGCTCCGCTCCGGTTCTCTAATCCACCATTTTCGGCTCGGCCTGACCTGAACCTCAACACATCTCAGCGTGTAAGGACAGGCGCGAACGATCAATCGGGGTAGCAGACCATTGGAATGTTGGGCCAAACCGCGCTATCGCAGTTTGCGCTGGCCTGTCTCTGCTTGAAGGCGGCACTGACCGGGCCGGTCACCACCGGGTCGACGCCGTCAGGCGCGTCGGCAAAGGCCTGCTGCGCGGAAGGCGAGTTATCCGGCAAGACGTGCCGCGTTTCCTTCAGCGTCGCGGCCGACTGCGCGGCGTTGGCCGCCAGCAGCATCGCAAAGGCGGCGGAAGCGATAAGCGGCCAAAATCGGTTGAGTCTATCGGTCATGACGTTCGAACTGTCCGGGCCCTGAAAAGGTTCCCGCCTTGGTTAACAAAATCATTTCACACGCAGATGCTTAAGATTTGATGAGTATTTGGTGTCGCGCGTCCCCTTTCGCAACTGCGAAAAACCCTGTATGAGCCGCGCAACCGAAAGAGGCAGCGCCTTTGGCCTGCTGCCTGCAACGCTTCCGAGACCAGATCATGAACCTCCGTAATATCGCGATCATCGCGCACGTCGACCATGGAAAGACCACCCTGGTCGACCAGCTTTTGAGACAGTCCGGCTCCTTCCGCGACAACCAGCGCGTCGCCGAGCGTGCCATGGATTCCAACGATCTCGAAAAGGAGCGCGGCATCACCATCCTGGCCAAGGCGACCTCGGTCGACTGGAAGGACACGCGCATCAATATCGTCGACACGCCCGGTCACGCCGATTTCGGCGGTGAGGTCGAGCGCATCCTGTCGATGGTGGATTCGGCAATCGTGCTGGTCGATGCCGCCGAAGGCCCGATGCCGCAGACCAAGTTCGTCGTCGGCAAGGCGCTGAAGGTGGGCTTGAGGCCGATCGTCGTCATCAACAAGATCGACCGGCCGGACGCGCGCCATGTCGAGGTGGTCAACGAGGTGTTCGACCTGTTCGCCGCGCTCGACGCCACCGACGAGCAGCTCGACTTCCCGATCCTCTATGGTTCGGGCCGCGATGGCTGGGTGTCGGAAAATCCGGAAGGCCCGAAGGACCAGCAGCTTGCGCCGCTGTTCGACCTCGTCATCAAGCATGTGCCGGCGCCGACCGTTCATCCCGGCCCGTTCCGCATGATCGGCACCATCCTGGAAGCAAACCCGTTCCTCGGCCGCATCATCACCGGCCGCATCGAGAGCGGCACGCTGAAGTCCAACCAGGCGGTCAAGGTGCTGCACAATGACGGCACCCAGATCGAGACAGGCCGCATCTCCAAGATACTTGCCTTCCGTGGCCTCGAGCGCCAGCCGATCGAAGAAGCGCAGGCGGGTGACATCGTCGCCATTGCCGGCCTGTCGAAAGGAACCGTCGCCGACACGTTCTGCGACCTGGCGGTGACCGAGGCGCTGCATGCACAGCCGATCGATCCGCCGACCGTGACCATGTCCTTCCTCGTCAACGACAGCCCGTTGGCCGGCACCGAAGGCGACAAGGTCACCAGCCGCGTCATCCGTGACCGTCTGCTGCGCGAGGCCGAAGGCAATGTCGCGCTGAAAATCGAAGAATCGCCCGACAAGGATTCGTTCTTCGTTTCCGGCCGCGGCGAATTGCAGCTCGCCGTCCTGATCGAGACCATGCGCCGCGAAGGTTTCGAGATCGCCGTCTCGCGTCCGCGCGTCGTCATGCAGAAGGGCGAGAACGGCGAATTGCTGGAGCCGGTCGAGGAAGTCGTCATCGACGTCGACGAGGAGCATGCCGGCGTCGTCGTGCAGAAGATGTCGGAGCGCAAGGCCGAAATGGTCGAGTTGCGTCCCTCGGGCGGCAATCGCCAGCGCATCGTGTTCCACGCGCCGACGCGCGGCCTGATCGGCTACCAGTCGGAACTGTTGACCGATACGCGCGGCACCGCCGTGATGAACCGGCTGTTCCATGCCTACGAGCCCTATAAGGGCGAGTTGCCTGGTCGCACGAACGGCGTGCTGATCTCCAACGAACAGGGCGAGTCGGTGGCTTACGCCATGTGGAACCTCGAAGACCGCGGCCCGATGGTCATCGATCCCGGCGTCAAGGTCTATCAGGGCATGATCATCGGCATCCACAGCCGGGACAACGATCTCGAAGTGAACGTGCTGAAGGGCAAGAAGCTGACCAACATCCGCGCCGCCGGCAAGGACGAGGCGGTCAAGCTCACCCCGCCGATCCGCATGACGCTGGAGCGCGCGCTGGCCTGGATTCAGGACGACGAACTGGTCGAAGTGACGCCGAAGACCATTCGCCTGCGCAAACTCTATCTCGACCCGAACGAGCGCAAGCGTTTCGAGAAGTCGTCGAAGGCGGTCGGCGCGGCGTAAGGTTTGCTTTTCCGAGTTTGAGAGGGTGGAGCACTTGTGCTCCGCCTTCTTTCGTTCATCCACCAGCGGCCGAGATGATGGTCCGCCGGTCGGGCTCGCTGGCGAGATCGATGCGGATTGTCACTCCCTCTCGGACCGGTTTGCGCAGGGCCTTTGCTCCATCCGGCTCGATGGTCAGCAGCCTCCGCTCGTCCAACGCCTGAAGCCGCGACCGCGAGATGCCGAGTTCGTTGGCAAGCAGCCGGTCGAGCCTCAACGATACCGGTACTTCCAGACCGAGCCGAAGTTCCAGCGCCATCGCGCCTCGCTTAATCCCGCCGATCACCCGCTTGCGCACGACGGCGTCAGGAAACTCTTCGACGCGTCCCACCTGGTTGCGCAGGGCGACGATGTCGAAGGCATGGCTCCGGACCAGTGAGGGATCATTGCTTTCGAGCGCCGCCAGCAGTGCCGGCGCGATATCGCGCCGGTTGCAGCGCTCGAGAATGCCGAAATTCCAGGAATTGTCGCAGTCGACGCAGCGGTAGATCAGCCACACGTCGATGCGCTTGCCGTTGGCGTTGACGCGGAATTTCTCGCTGCAGCGTAGGCTTTCACGAAGCCGCAGCGATTGCAGTTGATCAGGGGGCGTGGTGCGATTTCAGGCGCGATCGTCCAGTGGATGCGCAGGGCCGAAGACATGCCGGTAAGTCCTTCCCGTTGGGAAGTTCATCCGGTCGGCGCTATCGAGATGCCCATGTGGGCGCGGCGTGGCGGGTGGCTGCGGAGATTGTGATGTCAGGTGTCGCTAGCGGAAAGCCGAGCGACAGCGGTTCAGCAATGCCAAACCGGTCTCGAACCGCCGCCCAGAGGAACACATGAAAATTGCAAACGGGCACCGCTGATCCGGCGCCATGCAGGTGTGTCGGGGGAGTTGACGAGACCGGTGGTTACTGGGGCAAAGTGAAGCTCGAAATTGTTTCGCGGCGGCCCTTCTAGCGGCGTGACGCTGGGGCTGCAAGGGGCTCCCCAAGCCACGCTGTAGAGACAGCGGCCATGGTCCATATTGTCTTGCCTTTGCCAGAGACCCAGCTGTCGGGTTATTGTGATTGATGGAGCCCTGACGCAGAGACCCTCGCCATGCACCTCGCCTCGCTGCTGATCTTCGCCGCCGCCTTGTTCGTGGCCGCCGGTTCGCCTGGCCCATCGATCGCGGCGCTTGTCGCGCGCGTTATCTCGAAGGGGTTTCGCGATGTGTTTCCGTTCCTGCTTGCCATGTGGATCGGCGAAGGCATCTGGCTGTCGCTGGCGGTGTTTGGGCTGGCCGTGGTGGCACAGACCTTCCATCTCGCTTTCGTCGTCGTAAAATGGGTCGGCGTTCTCTACCTGGCCTATCTTGCCTGGAAGATGTGGACGGCGCCGGTCGACGCCAAGGACGGCGAGATGCCGCGTGAGGATTCGGCCGGCAAGCTTTTCTTCGCCGGCATGGCCGTCACGCTCGGCAATCCCAAGATCATGATGTTTTACCTGGCGCTGTTGCCGACCATCATCGACCTCGCTTCGGTTAGTCTCGTCGGCTGGGTCGAACTGACGGTGACCATGGCGGTGGTGCTGATCGCCATCGATCTCGCCTGGGTGCTCGCCGCCTCGCAGGCGCGCAAGCTCCTCAGGAGCAAGCGCGCCATGAAGATCGCCAACCGCGTCAGCGCCACGACGATGGCCGGTGCGGCGGCGGCCATCGCGGCGCGGTAAGGCTATCTGGGCAAGACGCCGGCCGCGGGCATGGCGGCGGCCGTCGGTGCCGGCGGTCCGCCGGAATAGAATTTCGAGGCCGGGTTCTCCTGCATGAAATCGTAGGCGACCATGCCGAGCGGCCGCTTTTGCCGTTCCGATGCCTCCTGATGCCAGGGGATCACCTGGCGCAGCGCCTCGAGCGCCGCGGTTGGCGCCTCACCGAATTTCCGCTGCGGATTCTGCGCTTTGCGGATTTCCATCCAATAGCTCGCCGTCAACAGGTCCTGCGCCAAGAGATGGAAGGATATGTCGACCGCCTCGCGGGCGCGTTGCGTCTTGATGCGGGTCTGCCCTTCCAGGTCCTCGACGGTGGCGACGATCGCCTGGCCATTCGGCGTCACCGGCGTGCCCAGGTCGGCCAGTTCCTGCCAGAGATCGGTCGGCAGATAGCCATCGAAGGTCGGGATGTCCTTGCGCTCGTCGGGCTTCAGCACATCGGCCGGCTTGACCACGGTGAAGAAGGGGTTGCGGAAGCGCTCGATGCGCTGCGCCACCGCGACACCGAGATTGGTGAGCGAGATGGTGAAAGCCTCGACCTGATTGGCCATGGGATAAGGATCCCAGTTGGCGTTGGAGAAGATATAGCCGGACTTGCCGCCACTCAGCGGCCCGCCCTTGATATAATATTTCATGAATTGCGGCGTGCTCAGCTCAGGCGAGCTCTGCGGCGTCAGGCCCGGCAGCACGGCCGGATTGTGATCCGACGAATTGATGGAGAGCAGCACGGATTGACGCAGATCCGCCCAGGCCTGCCAGGCGGAGCCCTGGCGCTGACTGGAGGCACGCATGCTTTCCGGATCCTGGATGATGCGGGTCTGGTCCTCATCGAAGAGATAGCTGCCCTTGATCATGTCCATGACCCGCGCGGCATCCCATGTCAGCCATGGGTAAGGCCGCATGGATTGCACGGGTGCGGAAATCGGCGTCACGCTGGAATTCATGCCGTTCAGCCCCATGGCGTAGCTGAGGTCGGTCCACTCCAGCAGTTTTCGCGCGTCCTCCAGCAAAAGCACCGCCTGTGCCTGTGCGTAGGCATTGGTGCTGATCAGCGCGGCCTGGTCGGCGGCGAAAGGTTCGAGAGGCTTCAGACCGGCCTGGGAAAGGGCCTGTGTGGCCGGCATGCGGACGCCATCGAGATAGGCTTCGCCTTCGCCGACCATGGTCGCACCGATATTGCCGAGCGTCGCGAGGTCGCCTTCGCCTAACGTGCCGCGCGATTGCACGACCGGCGTCACCCGCTTGTTCAGCATGTCGACCAGCAGGTGCGTCAGCTGCGGGCTGGCAGCCTCGTAGGACATGGTGTTGGCGCGGATCGCCATGATGGCGCGCACCAGCGCTTCTTCCTGCAGCTCCGGCCCGTAGCCTCTGTTGACGCCACCCTTGAAGCGGGCGAGCTGCTGATCCTTGAGCAGTTTGCTGTTTTCGGGCGTCGTCGGATCGCCCGAGAAGATCACCGTCTCGCGCTGGTCGCCGGCGCCACGGTTGAACCAGTAGATGGTGATACCCTCGGCGGCACCTTCGAGCAGCAGGCCATAAGCGTCCGTCGAACGTTGCAGCGCCTCGGGGCTGAGCTCGACCTTGGCGCCATTGCGGGCGATGTCGATGACCTGTTCGACGGTCAGGTCGTGGCCGGTCAAGGTTACTGTCTTGGCCGCCGCTGTCTCGAAAATGGGCTGGTAGACAGATGACGCCTCGAAGGCGTGAGCGGGTGGAGCGGCGAGCGCCAGCGTCATGCTCAGGGCGCGGAGAAAAATCCCGGGTTTGGCAATTGCATCAAGCATAGGGGATCCCATTCACGAAGCGTTGGCCTCGGGCATCAAGTTTCACCCCTTGGAAATTTTGTTTCCGGAAAACTAGCTGGCGGCATTCGCCTGTCAACGCTTGATGCGAAGTAGGACCGATGGTGGAACGCGCGTGGCCCTATCGCGCCATGGCGTGGTATTCGTCGTTCGGCCGCATATCGATCGCGGACGCGACACGGTTCGACATGTTGAAGAAGGCCGCGGTCGAGGCGATATCCCAGATGTCGCGATCGCTGAAGCCGGCTTGGCGCAGGGCAGCGCGGTCGGCCTCGACGATCCTGGCCGGCTCCTCGGTAAGCTTGACGGCGAATTCGAGCATGCCGTTTGCTTCGGCGAAAGATCGGCGGCGCGGAAATTCATCACCATCATCTCACCAAGCAGGGGATCGCCCGAGAGCTGGCGCACCGCCGCGCCATGCGCGGTGAGGCAATAGTAGCAATGGTTGACCGAGGAGACGGCGACCGCGATCATCTCGCGTTCCAGTTTCGACAGGCCGGACTCGCCCAGCATCAAGTCATTGTACATGTCGGTGAAGGCCCGCAGCTTCTTGTCGTCGAAGGCATAGGCCTTGAGCACGTTGGGGACGAGGCCGAGCTTTTCCTCGCATTTGGCGAAATAGGCTTTTGTCGGCTCGCTCAGCTCTCCGGCGGCCAGGTCTAGCGCGGTGATTTTGCCGGTCATCGTGTCATTTCTCCTCGTCATGCGAAGCCTTGCCGCCGAATTCCGAGAATTCTTGGCAAGCCGTCAAACCTTTGTCGCCAAACAGCGGTCATCTGCTACCATAGTCGCAAAAGCATGCGACGGGAGGGAAGAAGCGTCATGGCCAGCGTGAAGTCCGCAGCTAAGTCGAAGAAGAAGGCACCTGCGGCTAAGGCCGACGACAGGCCGGCCAGGCTCGCCGATTACCTGCTCGCCCGCGCGCCGGCGGAGGATATCGCCGCCTATGACGTGGCCGACCTCGAGCGTGCCGCCGATCTGGCCGGTCAGGCGGTCGCCGCCCACAATAAGGGTGAGTGCGTCGTCGCCGTCGAAGCCGATTCGGGCGTGGTTCGCGAAGGCCGCCCGGTGACCGTCATCACGGTCGTCAACGACAACATGCCCTTCCTGTTCGATTCCATTCTCGGCGAGGTTACAGAAACCGCCGGTGAACCGACCTTGGTCACCCATCCGGTGGTCACGGTTCGCCACGGCAAGACGGGCGTCGACGAAATCCTCGGGGATGGCAATTTCGCCAGGGATGACGGCAGCCACGACCGGCTGAGCGTGATCCATGTGCATATTCCCCGGCTGACGCCCGAACAAGCAAATGGCTTGACCGAGCGGCTGCGCAAGATGCTCGGCCAGGTGCATGCCGCCGTCAACGACTGGCGACCGATGCTGGCCCGCCTCGATCAGGCCATCTCCGAATTCCGCTATTCGGCGGTGCCGCTCGACAAGAAGAGCGTCGCCGAGGCTATCGCCTTCCTGGAGTGGCTGCGCGACGATAATTTCACCTTCCTCGGCATGCGTGAATTCAAGTACACCGGCGGCGAGGAAAGCGGCAATCTGGAGCGCGCCGAAAAACCGGGCCTCGGCATTCTGACCGACCCGGACGTGCTGGTGCTGAGGCGCGGCACCGAGGCCGTGACGACGACGCCTGAAATCCGCGCCTTCCTGCACGGACCGGAGCCGCTGATCGTCACCAAGGCCAATGCCAAGTCGCTGGTGCACCGGCGCATCTATCTCGATTACATCGGCGTCAAGACCTACAGCGCCAAGGGTGCGTTGGCGGGCGAACTGCGCATCGTCGGACTGTTCACCTCGACCGCATACACACGCTCGGTGATGAAGATCCCGTATCTCAGGTCCAAGGCCGAAACCATCATCGCCAAGTCGGGGTTCGACCGCCACGACCACTCCGGCAAGGCGCTGATCAACGTGCTGGAAAGCTATCCGCGCGACGAGCTGTTCCAGGTGCCGGTGCCGATCCTGCGCAAGCATGCCGCTGCCATTCTCGGCCTGGTCGAGCGGCCGCGCGTGCGGGCGCTGGTGCGCGCCGACCAGTTCGACCGCTTCGTCTCGATCCTGGTCTTCGTGCCTCGCGACCGCTACGACAGCGTCGTGCGCGAGAAGATCGGCGCCTATCTGAAAACCGCGTTCGAGGGCCGGCTGTCGGCCTATTACCCGGCTTTCCCGGAAGGCGGGCTGGCGCGCGTGCACTTCATCATCGGCCGCTCCGGCGGCAAGACGCCGAAGGTCGAGCAGGCGACAATAGAGGCGGCGATCCGCGACATCGTGCGCACCTGGGAAGATGCGCTTGCAGATGCGGCCGAAGCCAGCGGCAGCGACCCGGCGTTGAAAGCCATCGCCGCGCGGCTGCCAGAGAGCTACCGGGATACGTTCAGCGCTGGCGTTGCGCTGGCCGATGCCGGACGCATCGCCAAGATCAGCGCCGGCAATCCGATCGCCATCGATTACTACCGGCATGCCGAGCAGAAGCCCCACCAGGCGGCGCTGAAGATCTATCACCATGGCAGCCCCGTGGCACTGTCGCGGCGCGTTCCTGTGCTGGAGAACATAGGCTTCCGCGTCATCAGCGAGCGGACTTTCGAAGTCGGCGACGACCAGTCGGGCCTGGTCTTCATCCACGACATGGAACTGGAGAACAGCTACGGCAAGCCGATCGACCTCGCCGACGGCGGCGCGCTGTTCGAGGACGCTTTCCTGTCGGTGTGGCGCGGCGACGTCGACAATGACGGCTATAACGGCCTTGCCCAGACCGCCGGCCTGTGGTCGGGCGAGATCACCATCCTGCGTGCCTATGGCCGTTACCTGCAGCAGGTCGGGATCCCGCAGAGCCAGGATTTCATCGCCGCGGCACTCAACCGCTATCCCGAGATCGCGCGCGGCCTGCACGCGCTGTTCATCGCCCGGCTCGGTCCCACGGCCGAAACCGAAGGCGTGGTGGCGGCAAAGCACCTCAAGGCAAAGATCAGGGATGCGCTGGAGGATGTGCCCAACATTGACGACGACACCATCATCCGCCGCTACCTCAACTTGATCGAAGCCTCGCTGCGCACCAATCATTTCGTTGCCGATACGAAAGAAAAAGGCCAATCGCTGGCGATCAAGCTCGAGTCGCAGGCGGTCGAGGGATTGCCAGCGCCGCGGCCATGGCGGGAAATTTTCGTCTACGGCTCGGAGGTCGAAGGCCTGCACCTGCGCTTCGGCCCGGTGGCGCGTGGCGGCTTGCGCTGGTCCGACCGCGCCCAGGACTATCGCACCGAGGTGCTCGGCCTGGTCAAGGCACAACAGGTCAAGAACGCCGTCATCGTACCGGTCGGCGCCAAGGGCGGCTTCTATCCCAAGAAACTGCCGATGAGCGCCGGACGTGACGCGATCTTCGAGGCCGGCACATCGGCTTACAAGAACTTCGTTTCCAGCCTGCTGTCGATCACGGACAATATCGGCCTCGACGGCGTCATTCCGCCGGCGGGTGTCGTGCGCCGCGACCAGGACGATCCTTATTTCGTCGTCGCCGCCGACAAGGGCACGGCAACCTTCTCCGACACCGCCAACGCCATCTCCGAAAAGCACGGCTTCTGGCTCGACGACGCCTTCGCAAGCGGCGGTTCGGCCGGCTACGACCATAAGAAGATGGGGATCACCGCCAAGGGAGCCTGGGAAGCGGTCAAGCGGCATTTCCGCGAGATCAACCGCGACATCCAGACCTCGCCCTTCTCTGTCGTGGGCGTCGGCGACATGTCGGGTGACGTGTTCGGCAACGGCATGCTGTTGTCGCCGAAAACGCGGCTGATCGCCGCTTTCGACCATCGCGACATCTTCATCGATCCCGATCCCGATATGGCGGCCTCGATGGCAGAGCGCGAGCGCATGTTCGCGTTGCCGCGTTCGAGCTGGCAGGACTATGACAAGACCAAGCTGTCGGACGGCGGCGTGATCGTTTCGCGTAGCCAGAAATCGATCACCTTGCCGGCTGCCGCGGCGGCGGCGATAGGACTCGCCAAGACGACCGCTACACCCGTCGAGATCATGACCGCCATCCTCAAGGCGCCGGTCGACCTCTTGTGGTTCGGCGGCATCGGCACGTATCTCAGGGCATCGACCGAGACCAATGCCGAGGTCGGCGACCGCGCCAACGATGCCATCCGCATCACGGCGCTGGATGTGCGCGCCAAGGTGATCGGCGAGGGCGCCAATCTGGGCGTGACGCAGCGGGCGCGCATCGAGTTCGGCATGAATGGCGGCCGCTGCAATTCCGACGCGATCGACAATTCGGGCGGCGTCAACTGCTCCGACGTCGAGGTCAACATCAAGATCGCGCTGGCGTCGGCGATGCGCAAGGGATCGCTGACGCGGCCGGCGCGCAACAAGCTGCTAGCCGAGATGACCGAAGAGGTCGGCGGGCTGGTGCTGTCCAACAACTACCAGCAGACGCTGGCGCTTTCGATCGCCCGCAAACGCGGCCTCGCCGACATCGCGCATCAGAGCCGCTTCATGACGGCGCTGGAGGCGCGCGGCCTTCTCGATCGTGTCGTGGAAACACTGCCGTCGCCGGCAGCCCTTGCCGAGCGCGAGGCGCGCGGTGAGCCGTTGACCCGGGCCGAGCTCGGCGTGCTGCTCGCCTATGCCAAGATCGTGCTGTTTTCCGACATCGTCGCCAGCGACGTCCCTGACGATGCGCATTTCGACCGCGACCTGATGGGTTATTTCCCTGACCGGATGGCGAAGAAATACGCTTTCGAGATCCACGGCCATCGGCTGCGCCGCGAGATCATCGCCCGCGTCGTCGCCAACGACCTGGTCAATCGCGGCGGGCCGTCCTTCGTCAACCGGCTGCAGGAAGCGACGGGGCGCACCGCAGCCGATGTGGTGCGCACCTTCGCCGTGGTGCGCGATGGCTTTGCGCTGCCCGCGCTCTATCGCGAGATCGACGCGCTCGACAACCAAGTCGACGGCCAGGTGCAACTCGATCTCTATCAGATGGTGAGCCGGCTTATCTATATGAGCAGCGGCTGGTATCTGAAGAACGATGCCGGGACGGCACCGCTCGGCCAGCGCATCGCCGAACTGCAGGATGCGCGCAAGGCGCTGGAGCCCAAGCTTGTTTCGCTGCTGCCGGCTTTTTCGCGCGAGCGGATCGAGGAGAAGCGGCACGGGCTGTTCAAGGCGGGCGCCCCGGAAAAGCTGGCCGAGCAGTTGGCGATGAGCGAGGCGGCGGAGCTCATCCCCGACGTCGCGCTGACGGCCCGCACCGCCGGTGCCGATATTGTCGCGGCGGCCAAGGCGTTCTTCGCCGTCAGCGATGCCTTCCGCATCCCGCGCGTCGAGGATGCGGCGCGCTCGATCACGCCATCGGACTATTATGACCAGCTCGCTCTGTCCCGCGCCACCGACACGATCGGCGCGGCGCGGCGCGGCATCGCTATCGCCGCGCTTACCGGCCATAGTAAGGCGGCCGATCCGGTGGCGGCCTGGCTGGAAGCGGGTGGCGAGCGGGTGGCGCGCATCCGCGAACGGCTGCAGGCGTTGACGGAGGGCGGCGACATCACCGTGTCGCGACTGTCGGTTGCGTCGGGGCTGATGAGCGATCTGACGGGGATGTGAGCCAGCGGTTGTCCGTTTGCATGATCATTCGAAACATGCAGACATGGCGCCCGAAATGGGCGGAGCGGACGCCGAGGGAATCACTATGGCGGTAGAGACAGTGCAGCGGGCATCCGGGCGCGGCATCTGGGGGTGGATGTTCTTCGACTGGGCGGCGCAGCCGTTCTTCACGGTCGTCACCACCTTCATCTTCGGCCCCTATTTCGTTTCGCGCATGGCGGACGATCCGACCACGGGCCAAGCCGTCTGGGGTTATGGCATCGCCGCGGCTGGGCTGGTCATCGCGGTGCTGTCGCCGATCCTCGGTTCGATCGCCGACCAGACAGGGCCGCGCAAGCCATGGATCGCGTTTTTCGCGGCGATCAAGGTCACCAGTCTTAGCTTGCTCTGGTTCGCCGCGCCGGGTTCCAACCTGTTCCTGATCGTGGCGCTGTTCTCGCTTGCGTCGGTGGCAGCGGAGTTCTCCACAGTCTTCAACGATTCCATGATGCCGCGGCTAGTGCCGAAGAGCGAGATAGGCCGCGTCTCCAACGTGGCCTGGGGCCTCGGTTATCTCGGCGGCATGATCGCACTGATCTTCGTCGTCACGTGCCTGGCCGGCTCGCCGGAGACCGGCAAGACGATCATCGGCATCACCCCGCTGTTCGGGCTTGATCCGCAGCTGGGCGAGGATGCTCGCGCCACAGGGCCGCTGTCCGCCGGCTGGTATTTCCTGTTCATCCTGCCGATGTTTTTTTTTACGCCCGACGCCATCAAGGGCATCCCGATCGGGCCGGCGGTGCGCGAAGGGCTGTCGGAACTGAAGTCGACGCTGGCCGAGGTGCGCAAGCGTGGCGGCATCTTCCGCTTTCTCGTCGCCCGCATGATNCTGTCCGCCGGCTGGTATTTCCTGTTCATCCTGCCGATGTTTTTTTTTACGCCCGACGCCATTAAGGGCATCCCGATCGGGCCGGCGGTGCGCGAAGGCCTGTCGGAACTGAAGTCGACGCTGGCCGAGGTGCGCAAGCGTGGCGGCATCTTCCGCTTTCTCGTCGCCCGCATGATCTACCAGGATGGCGTCAATGCCTTGCTGGCGCTGGGCGGCACCTTCGCGGCGGGCATGTTCCACTGGTCGATCACCGAGATCGGGATGTTCGGCATCATACTAAATGTCGTCGCCATCTTCGGCTGCTGGGTCGCCGCCCGTCTGGACACCGCGCTGGGCTCCAAGGCGGTGGTGATGATTTCGCTGGTCATGCTGTCCATCGCCACCATCGGCGTGGTCTCGACCGGGCCTGGATTCACGCTGCTCGGCCTGATCCAGCTTTCGACCGCCGACTCAGGCGGCCTGTTCGGTACGGCGGCCGAAAAGGCCTATATCATGTACGGCCTGCTGATTGGCCTGGCCTTCGGGCCGGTGCAGGCCTCGTCGCGCTCCTACATGGCGCGCAGCGTGACCGCAGCCGAATCCGGCCGCTATTTCGGCATCTACGCGCTGGCCGGTCGGGCAACCAGTTTCCTGGCTCCGTTCATGGTGGCGACGATTACCGCAACCAGCGGCTCGGCCCGGCTTGGCATGGCGGCGATTATTTTGTTCCTGGCCATCGGCATGGCGATCCTGGTTCGCACACCGTATCCGGCGGATCGGCCGGAGTAGACCCTTCGATAATTCACCATACTGGCCGCCCTGCCGCGATTTTCCGCGCTCACGGATACCAATGTCCGCTCCGCTCGGTTCTCGAAAACCGCACCAGTCGACTCAGCGGAGCGAATTCGTGAAGCATCTCAACGCCGAGCGGCAGGTTAGTGCCGGAAATGCCGCACGCCTGTGAACACCATGGCGATGCCGTGTTCGTCGGCGGCGGCGATGACGTCGTCGTCGCGCATCGAACCGCCCGGCTGGATCACGGCGGTGGCACCGGCTTCGATGGCCGACAGCAGGCCATCGGCGAAGGGGAAGAAGGCGTCCGAAGCGACCACCGAGCCCTTGGTCAACGGCTCCGCCATGCCTGCGGTCTCCGCCGCGTCGATCGCCTTGCGCGCGGCGATGCGCGAGGAATCGACCCGACTCATCTGGCCGGCGCCGATGCCGACCGTGGCGCCGTCCTTGGCGTAGACGATGGCGTTCGACTTGACGTGCTTGGCGACGCGGAAGGCGAATTTGAGATCGGCCATTTCAGCCGGCGTCGGCGCGCGCTTCGTCACCACTTTCAGGTTGAGGTCGTCGACCACGGCATTGTCGCGGCCCTGGACGAGCAGGCCGCCCGAAACCGACTTGACCGTCGTGCCGGCCGTTCGCGGGTCCGGCAGGCCGCCGGTGACGAGCAGGCGCAAATTCTTCTTGGCAGCTATGATTGCCGCAGCCTCGTCGGTGGCGTCGGGCGCGATGATCACCTCGGTGAAGGTTTTCACGATTTCCTCGGCTGCCTCGGCGTCAAGGGTGCGGTTCAAGGCGACGATGCCGCCGAACGCCGAGACCGGATCGCAGGCGACCGCCTTGGCGTAGGCCGCTTTCAGCGATGTGCCTTCGGCCACGCCGCACGGGTTGGCGTGCTTGATGATGGCGACGGCGGCCGAGCGGTTCGGATCGAATTCGCCGGCCAGTTCGAAGGCGGCGTCGGTGTCGTTGATGTTGTTGTAGGATAGCTGCTTGCCCTGCAGCTGCCGCGCCGTGGCGACGCCTGGCCGTTTGTCGCCATTGACGTAGAAGCCGGCGCCCTGGTGCGGGTTCTCGCCGTAGCGCATCACCTCGGCCAGCCTGCCGCCGAAAGCGCGCCAGGTTGGATGCTCGATCTCCAGCGCCTCGGCGAACCAGCCCGAGATCGCCGCATCGTAGGTGGCGGTGCGGGCGAAGGCCTTGGCCGCCAGCTTCTTGCGGAAATCCAGCGACAGAGAGCCAATGTTCATCTCCAGCGCGTTGAGCACCGCGGCGTAGTCGCCGGGATCGGTGACGATGGCGACATAGGCGTGGTTCTTGGCCGAGGCGCGGATCATCGCCGGGCCGCCAATGTCGATGTTCTCGACGATCGACGCGTAGTCGGCGCCGGAGCGGCGGACTTCCTCGAACGGGTAAAGATTGGAGACGACGAGATCGATCGGCTCGATGCCGTATTTGCGCATCGCCAATGCGTGCTCGGGGTCGTCTCGCACGCCAAGCAGCGCGCCATGCACGGACGGGTGCAGCGTCTTGACGCGGCCATCCATGATCTCGGGGAAGCCGGTGAGCTCGGAGACGTCGCGCACCGCCATGCCGGCCTCGGCGATCGCTTTTGCCGTGCCACCGGTGGAGACCAGCTCGACGCCGGCCGCGGCCAGTGCCCTGGCAAAGTCGATCAAGCCCGTCTTGTCAAAGACGGAGAGCAGCGCACGGCGGACCGGAACGAGGTCGGGGGCGGGAATGTTCTTGGCAGGAACGGCCATGGCTGGCGGCCTTTCATGTCTGGAGGAGCGTGCCCGCGCCGTAGCACATGAGGCTCGGAAATCAAGCGTTGGCTTATTTTGCGGCGTGCCATTGCCGCCGCAAGCTCAATTGTTCTCGGGATAACCGGCGAACTTTGTCCGGGTCAGCTGCCAGTGGACTTCGGCAACTTCCGACGCCTTGAAGGCGAGCACGATCTGGCGGCTGCGGCGCGGACCGCCAAGACCGGCGAAATAGATCGATTCCTCAACTTCGGGCGCCACTTCGCTAGAGGTGAACACCCACGTATCGGCCTGATCGCCGGTCAGGACCAGCCGCTCCTGCTCGTCCTGCAGCAGATTGATGTCGGGGTGGACGTGGAAGCGCACGGTGATGAAATCGCGGCCATTGTTGCGGATCGCAGTGCTGCCGGGCCGCTGGAACCGGTCCCGGCCCGCCAGCACATTGCCGTCCGAGGAGAGTTTCAGCTCGCGCTCATGCAGGAAGCCGAAACGCTGGAGATAGCCGTCATGACGGGCGATGAAGCCGTGGACGCCCTTCTGGTCGATGCGCTTGCACTGCACTTGCTGCGGGCCGCCGATCAACGGTGAACCCAACTGGTCGTTTACCCGCAGCGCGTGGGTGAAACGCGCCGAAGACGTGTCGTTGATGGTAGCTGTCGAATGCGCGGCGGTGGCGCGGGCCAGCGGCCGGAACTCGGCGGCGCCGTAGGTGTCGATGCCGGCATTGACGATGTAGTGCTGGCGGCCCGACGACAGTTCGAAGGCGAGGCAGCCGGCATGCGCTGCATTGGACACGTCGACCGGTGGCGGCAGGCCGGTATCGGCGATGACGGTGGTGCCGCCCATCGCCAGCCGCTCATAGCCCGAATGCGGCGCATGCAGCAGCGGCGCGCCGGCGGTGTCGTCATGGCGCAGGATGGTGGCGATGCGGTCATGGATTGTGGCGCCCATGCCATTGAAGCGGGCGAGGCTGCCGTCCTGGTGGCGGAAGAAGCGCAGTGCCGGCAGCATGCGGTCGATGGCGCCGATCAGCGCCTGCGGCGGCGCTTCGGCCTGGTTGGCATAGGTCTGGCGCAGCGGCAGGAGGTCGGCGAGGATTTCCAGCACCGCCATCGGGTTGCGCGAGATGTGGCCGCCGTCGGCAAGGATCTGGCGATTGAGTTCCCCGGCGAGGGTGCGGGTGGCGCCGCGCAGCGCCGAGGCCGGCGCCGGCAGGGACAGCGCCGCGAAGGCCAGCGCGATGCGGGCGCGCAGCCGGTCCTTGCCGTCGGGCATTTCGCGCGCCATCGACCTGAGATAGCGGATCTGCATGGCCAGCGATTTCAGGAAAGCGCGGTAGAAGGGGAACTCGGCACCCTGCAGCACGATGGAGGAGTGCTGCAGCCAGGCAATGATGCGTTTGGCCGTCGTGCCTGGCTCCCAGGCAACGCCCGAAATATGATTGCCATGCATGGCGATCCAGTCCGAAACCAGGGCACGGGCATTGGCGGCGGCAAGCTCGGTTCCGGCGGCGCGCATATGGCGCAACCAGCGGAAGCCATGCAGCGTTTTTTGCCAACCGTGGTTGGGGACATTGATCTGGAAAGGGGACTTGCCGCCGGTCTCGACCAGGTGGCCGGACAGAGGATAACGGCCGTAGTAGATCTCGAGCGCGATCTGCGGATCGGCGAGGCGCAGGTCCGGCGGTGCGATCAGGACACGTTCGGGCGTGCGGCCCGAATAGCGCCAGCGATAGACCGGCCCGGCGCGCAGGCGCCGGCGCGTCTTGCGCCAGAACTCCTTCGCGACCAGCGTCCACAGACGCGTCGTGTTGCCGGCAGCAAGTGCCAAAACCCCTCCTGGTCGTCCTCTATCCCAAGCACAAGCTTATATGATTCAAGAACTTATGCGAAGGCGGATTTCGCCTCGGTAAGGCGCCTAACGGGGCCGCGGCCGGGTCGCCCCTAAAAAAGTCACGTCTTTTCCGGGCCATACAGCCGGTTGCCCTGCAACTTATGTCTTCTTGGCGAGGCGGCCAAACGCGCTGGGCCAGCCGTTTTCGCGCTCCCGAAAGAGCCGCGGGACGCGGAAGGCATCGCCGATCCCGACCCTCGTCGCAACCGTTTCGATCGAATCGATACCGCCAGCAATTGCCCGGCGAACAGGATGCAGGGCTGAAAGGCGTGAGCAAATAGAGGTCGGTTTCCTATCCATGGGAGCGGTCCGAATGATAAGGTATTCTCCGGCCAAGGTCGAAACGATCCAGGTGATGAGATGTCGGTATCAACGGATGAGCAGGCATTTCCGGACATCCCGCCGGTTGCCCTCACAGCCGACGGCAAGCGGCTGTCGACAATGCCGAACAGGCTCGGATACCTTTCCGCGACCGACCCGTCCGTCGGCATTGAAGCCATCCGGCATCTTTATACGACCCAAGGCTATGTGTGGCTGAAGGGCCTTTTGCCCCGCAGGGAAGTGATTGATTTTCGTGGCTGGGTGCTTTCCCATCTTGCCGAGAGCGGACTTTTGGAACCCGGTACGGATCCCTCGCTGGGCATCGCTTCGGGTCGTGCCGTCGACCGTCAGCTCGCCGAGCGCCGGCTGATGTCGGTGGTTCGGTCAACCGGTTATGAGGGCTTTTGCGCGCAGCCGCGCCTAGCGCGATTGATGGACGCTTTCGTGGGCGGCCTATCCTATCTGCACAAACGCAAGATCATGCGCTTCACCTTGCCCGGAACGGCCATAGCGACGCCCGCGCATTACGATCTCGTCTATCTGCGCGGAGGCACCAACCGGGTGGTCACGACCTGGATACCGATCGGCGACACGACCGTCGACATGGGCGGTCTGGTCTACCTGGAGGGATCACATGCCGTCGGCGCCGCCCTGGAGAGACAGTTCAACAAGGACAATTCCGCTCTCGGTTCGCAGGAGCGCATCAGTGCCTACAATCGCAACATGAGTGAGGGCGGCTGGGTGTCGAAGGACCTGCCCGATATGGCGGAGCGGTTCGACACGCGCTGGCTGATGGCGGATTTCGAAGCGGGCGACATCGTCCTTCACTCGCCCTACATGATCCATGCCTCCACGACCAACCAAAGCCTCGATGGGCTGATCCGGCTGTCGACGGATATCCGCTACCAGAATGTGGACGACGAAATCGATGCCCGCTGGGGCAATCATTGGAGCCTTGATGACATGCTTTAGTCTAGAGCGTTCAGCGTTCGATGGGATCACCGCCTGCTCTAACTCTTTGTTATCGCACAATTCCGGACGGAAAACCGTCACACACTTTTCGTGGGATTGCTTTAGCCGACGCGTCGCATGCGGGCTGCGTAGAAGCCGTCGAGGCCGGAAATCGCGGGTGCGCCCAGCACCATGTCGGCGGGCGTGGTGCGCAGCGCTCCATCAGATGTGAGGAACTGGTCGAGACAGGCAAATTCACCCGGCCGGATCGGATCGGTGGTCACCCCCGGATTGTCGACCAGGAAGGCGCGGCAGAGTTCCTCGCCTTCCCGCGGATCGAGCGAACAATTGGAAAAGACGATCCGGCCGCCGGGCCTGACCAGCATAACGGCGCGGGCTAGCAGCCTGCGTTGCAGGTCGGCGAGTTTTTCGACGTCCGCCGCCGTCTTGGTCCACGGCACGTCGGGATGTCGCCGCACGGTGCCGGTCGAGGAACATGGCGCGTCGAGAAGCACGCCGTCGAACAACTCCGCCGGCTCGTATTTGAGCAGGTCGGCCTGGACGATTTCGGCGGAGAGGCCGAGGCGCGCAAGGTTCCGCGTCAACCGCGCCAGCCGGTTCTTCGAAGTGTCGAGGGCGGTGACCTTGGCACCGGCGAGAATGAGCTGCGCGGTCTTGCCACCGGGCGCGGCGCAGAGATCGGCGACGCGCAATCCGCTGACATCGCCGAACAGTCTTGCCGGCAAGCTGGCCGCCGCGTCCTGGACCCACCATGCACCCTCCGCGAAGCCCGGCAATTCGGTGACGGCGCCGGCAAGCTTCTCCACCCGAACCGTGCCCGTCGGCAGGACAATGCCGCCAAGCTTTTCGGCCCAGAGTTCGGGATCGGCCTTGACCGAGAAATCAACTGGCGCCTCGTGGCGGTGGGCAGCCAGGATCTGCCGGGCCTTCTCGGCGCCGTAGGCGGCCTTCAACCGGTCGGAAAACCATTTCGGCGCTTCGTCGGCGGCGGCAAGCGCGGCCGGAAGCTCGGATTCCTTGGCCCGCGCGAGCGTGCGCAGCACACCGTTGACCAGGCCGGAAAAGCGCTGCGTACGCGGATCGGACTTGGCGTGCGTCACCGCGAGGTCGACGGCCGCGCTGTCGGGAATATCGAGGAACAGGATCTGCGCCGCCGCTACATGCAGAATATGCGACAAGGCGGTCGCGTTGGGCGGCAGCGGCTTTTCCAGGCGCCGCGCCAGGAGCCCGGCTATGGTCATGCGGTAGCGCAGCGCGGTGACCAGTATGGCGCGTACCAGGCCACGGTCGCGCAGGTCGAGCGCCATATATTGCGGATGGCCGTTCTCGTGATCGGTCAGACCGTCGAGCGGCGTGCGAACGTCGATGACGGCGGCCAGCATCCGTGCCGCCGCCTTGCGCGCGGCGAGGCCGGCAACGAATTCGCCGCCGGCATTGTGATCCTGATCGCCTGAAACCGTGCGTCGAGGTGCCGCCCTGCCCGCGACGCTCACGACCACCGGCCCTTGGGCCCGGTCGGATTGCGACCCCACGGATTGGATTTTGGGCTGGCCGGCTCGGTCGCCGGTTCTGGCGCGGTTGGCTTGCCCCACGGTCCGGTCATCTCCGGCTCGTCAGCCTGCGTTGACATCGACGCCTGGCGCTGCGTGGCTCGGGGAGCGCCTTCGCCCATCCGCTGTGCCATCGCCTGCAGCGCGGCGATACGATTGTCGGTGCTCGGATGGGTGGAGAACAGACTGTCCATGCGCTCGCCATGCAGGGGGTTGATGATGAAGAGGTGCGCCATAGCCGGATTGCGCTCGGCATCGGGATTGGGAATGCGTTCGGCCCCGCGGGCGATCTTGTCAAGCGCGGAGGCCAGCCACAGCGGGTGTCCACAGATTTCGGCGCCGCGCCGGTCGGCCTCGTACTCGCGAGTACGGCTGACCGCCATCTGCACGATCATGGCGGCGAAGGGCGCCACGATCATCGCCGCCAGCACGCCGACAAAGCCGAACGGATTGTTGTTTTCGCGGCTGCCGCCGAGGAAAAAGGCGAAATTGCCGAGCATCGAGATGGCGCCGGCAAAGGTGGCGACGATGGTCATGGTCAGCGTGTCGCGGTGCTCGACGTGGGCAAGCTCATGCGCCATCACGGCGGAGACCTCCTCATGGGTCAGTCGCTGCAGCAGGCCGGTGGAGGCGGCGACCGCCGCGTTCCGCGGATTGCGGCCGGTGGCAAAGGCATTCGGTTGCGCATTGTCGATCAGATAGGTTCTGGGCATCGGCAAGCCGGCCTGCTTGGCCAACGCCTGGACGATGGCGTAATATTCCGGCGCATTGTTCTCGTCGACCTCGACGGCGTGGTTCATCGACAGCACCATCTTGTCGGCATTCCAGTAGCTGAACAAATTGGTGCCGGCAGCGACCAGCAAGGCGATCATCATGCCGCCCGAACCGCCGATCAAAAAGCCGACGCCCATGAACAGCGCCGTCATTGCGGCGAGAAGCATGGCGGTGCGAATGGTGTTCATCGTCTGCTCCTGTCCGGATGGTGGTGAAAAAGGGTCGATCCTCGCGAGGTCATCGCTATATGATGGGAAACGCCCGTTCCCGTTTCAATCCACTGGAAATATCGCATGAACGACGAAACCAGTAAAACACCGCCCGGCACGGATGATGGCACGCCGCCACAGGAGCTGACGCCCGCCGCCCGCCGCGCGCTGCAGGAAGCCGAAGCAAGGCGGCATGACTACCGCCGCAAGGAAGCAGCACTTCCGCGGGAGATCGGCGGCCGTGGCGGCAAGGAGCCCGGCCGCTATGGTGACTGGGAGGTCAAAGGCCTGGCCAGTGATTTCTAGCGACTGATCTCAAGCTGCGTTGCGCTGCTGCTCGAGCGCAACGCAGCCTCGCTCGTCGACGGTGATGCCGATTGCGTCATAACCTGACATCGCGGCATGCTGTGTTGCCAGGGGATGCTGGTGCGTGGCGTTGATCACCATGACCGAAGCACCCGCCGCCTCCGCCGCCGCGATGCCGGCCGGGGCATCCTCGAACACCAGGCAGTCGCGCGCGTCGAAGCCAAGCCGTCTTGCGCCGAGCTGGAAGCAATCGGGCGCCGGCTTGCCGCGGGAAACGTCCTCCGCCGCGACGAGGACCGCGGGGACAGGAATGCCGGCGACCTTCATGCGGGCAAGCGCCAGGGAGCGTGGCGCCGAGGTTACGATTGCCCAGCGCTCCGGCGGCAGCGAATTGAGGAATGCCACGGCGCCGGCGATCTGGACAATACCCTCGAGATCGTCGGCCTCGGCCTTCAGCAGCAGATCCGCTTCGTGTCTGGGGTCGACGCCCGGAAGCGCCAGGGCGGTGATTGTCTCGATCGCCCGTACGCCGTGGATCGTCGGCAGGAAGGCCGCAACGTCGAGGCCGTGACGCCGCGCCCAATCGCCCCAGACCCGCTCAGCCGAGGCGATGGAATTGATGAGCGTGCCGTCCATATCGAAGAGGAAGGCGGCGAATTTTCTGCCAGCAAACATGATTTTCCTTGAAGTGCGGGGGAGGGGTCGAGGGAGGACGCAACCGTAGCGCCAAGCCGCCGACATGAAAAGGCGCGTGAGCGCATTTCGGGCGCGATGCAGGGAACCACCGTCACCTTGCAACGTTTCAAACGTACAATTCCCACCACGCGAACCAAGGGACGATACCCATGCTGATACGCCTCGGCTATGAGATTGCCATTGAATGCGCCGAGGCCACTCCGGTCATTTCGCTGCTCGAAATTCACAAGGACAGGCAGGCCGACATCAAGCGGCAGACGCGTGTCCTGACCTCGCCTTCGGTGCCGACCAGGCTCTATCACGATCTGCACGGCAATGCCTGCCGCCGCTTTACGGCGCCGGCCGGCGGCTTTCGCATCCTTTATGACGCCGTCGTGGAGGACAGCGGTGAGACGGATGAGGTCAATACGCTGGCCCGGGAAATGCCGGTCGCCGAGCTGCCCGACGAGGTGCTTTTCTACCTCCTGGGCAGCCGCTATTGCGAGACAGACCATCTGAGCAACCTCGCCTGGCAGCTTTTCGGCCATCTTCCTTCCGGCTGGGCGCGGGTGCAGGCGATCGTCGACTATGTCCATAACCGCCTGTCCTTCGGCTACGGCTATGCGCGTTCGACCCGCACCGCCGCGCAGGCGCACGAGGAACGTGTCGGGGTATGCCGCGACTTTGCCCATCTGGCGATCACGCTCTGCCGCTGCATGAACATTCCGGCGCGCTACGTGAACGGCTATCTCGGCGATATCGGCGTGCCGGCGGATCCCGCACCGATGGATTTCTCGGCCTGGATGGAGGCCTTCCTCGACGGCAAGTGGTATACGTTCGACCCGCGCCACAACCGGCCAAGGACCGGTCGCGTCGTCATTGCGCGCGGCCGCGACGCCACCGACGTTCCCTTGCTGCACAGTTTCGGCCCGCACCGACTCAGCTTGTTCAAGGTATGGACCTACGAACAGGAAGGCAGGCTGTCCAATCCACCCTATCACGGCATTGACAGGACGGTCAGCGCGCGGATGCTGGCCTAGCTACGTTGATATCCAGGGGAGGCCGGCCTGGCAAATGGCTGGCCTGACCTGGATCTCAACACACGTGTCCGAGTTTGTGCCCCGGCGTGCTTCGCAATCCTGGGACAGTTGGCCCGCTTCGGGACAAAGATGCTGTGCCGCAACAAGACATCGCCGACACCGGACCAGCACATCGATCTGGGCATGGTAAGCGTCCGGTAAAGGTGCGCGGTAATATTCGCTGACGTTTACCAGCCGTTCACCTTCTTACCCCGTGAAAATCCAATAAAAACAATGTTCTGCTGGTTAATTCCCGATCGCGGATCGGGTCGCCTCTCGTTCCGGCTGGAATCCTGCATTGCCCCCGATGCGGCGACGAGGCCGAGGCAAGTGGAGGCTGTTGGATGCGGAATTACGGGGGTCTTGTTCACGCGGTCGGCGGCTTCGCCGGAGACCGCAGTGGAAATTTCGCGGTTCTGTTCGGCTTTGCTGCCTCGGTCTTGGCGCTGGCCGCGGGCTTCTCGGTCAATATCACGCAGCTCTACAACGCCAGATCGAGCCTGCAGGGCGTCATCGACGCGGCGGTGACATCGACGGCACGTGACCTGACCACCGGCGCCATCAACGAGGCCGACGCAACCAAATCCGTGCAGGCCTTTCTCGACGCCAACGGCGCGGCGGGCATTCTGCACGCTGGCCAGATCGTGCTCGACAGGCTGATCGTCGACAGGACCGCCAACACGGTCCAGGCCGATGCCCATGTCGATGTCGGCCTCTACTTCCCGTTGTTCAGCACCGGTGACATGCAGCGCGTCGGCGCTTCCACCACAGCGCTCTATTCCGACAAGCAGATAGAGGTGGCCATGATGCTCGACATAACGGGATCGATGGCCAAGCGGGGCAACGTCAATAAGATCGGCGACCTGAAAGTCGCTGCGACGAATGCCGTCAAGACGATGCTCGAGAACCAAGACCCGAAGAACCCCCGCGTCCGGGTCGCGATTGTGCCCTATGCATCTGGC
Source organism: Mesorhizobium sp. LNHC229A00 (assembly GCF_000502415.1). Classification (NCBI taxonomy): domain Bacteria; kingdom Pseudomonadati; phylum Pseudomonadota; class Alphaproteobacteria; order Hyphomicrobiales; family Phyllobacteriaceae; genus Mesorhizobium; species Mesorhizobium sp. LNHC229A00. The sequence goes on along the minus strand of NZ_AYWQ01000005.1, from coordinate 121,119 downwards.
GTGAACGCCGGAAAACTGGCCGAAAACGTCTATGCCGAGAAGCAAGGGAGTTCTGAACTGCCACCCGTCGCCGGCAGTTCGCTTCTTGTTGCCAAGACGGGCAAAAATCTGCTGCCGTCCTTCAGCGACTACATCTCCATTGTTGGGGCGGCCATGCCACACCCGGACAACTGCGCTACAGAGCGCAAAAGCAAGAACGGCGATGCCGACTTGAGCGCGGATGGTCCAGACACGGTTCGCACAGACAGGAACGGTAAGAAATATTATGCCCTGGTAAATCGGGATGATCATCTCAGCGACGAGGGAATGAACAAATGTCCTGACGCGCAAGTGATCCCGCTGACAGCGGATTCGGAGGCATTGCTTGATTCGATCGACGACTTCCAGGCCGATGGTTATACGGCTGGCGCGATCGCCATTCAGTGGACCTATTACATGCTGTCGCCGCAATGGCGCGCTGCGATCAAGAATGCCGGTCTCGGCAACGGCGCTTCGAACGCCGATGCGAAGAAGGTCGCCAAGGTTGCGATCCTGATGACCGACGGCCAGTTCAATACCGCCTTCGCGGGTGTTGCTGGGAGATACAACAGCCAAGGCAACCTTGCGCGCGGCAATGCTGAAACGCTGTGCGGCAACATGAAAAATGACGGCATCGAGATTTTCACCATCGGCTTCGACCTGAACGATAAGGATATGTCGGCAACCGAGAGGGACCAGGCAAAGGCGGTGCTGAAGGATTGTTCTTCGAAAGACGCCTCCGCCGCCGAGAGGCATTATTTCGAGGTGTCCACCGGTCTGGAATTGGATGATGCCTTTCAGGAAATCATCCGCAACACCGAAAAGGTCGTACTGACCCAATAATCCGTGAAAAGGAAAAGGCCGCCGCTTCTTTCGAAGCCGGCGACCTTCCGTGTTTCCGTCCATGGCGCGGCTCAATGGTGGTGACGCTTAGGTCACCGACCGCGCATCTCGCGCCTTAACGGGAAGACTGCTTCCCGAAAGTGCAATCCGCTGAGCCCACGTTCTGGAAAACGAAATCACTCGACATCGGATCACCTCCTTTCGATTTGTTGAACACACACTCATGATGGGGTGCGTTGCAGCAAATGACAAGATGCCGGATGGAAAAAGCGTGACGTGCTTGCGATCCGCGGCCCAAAAGGACAACATCGCGTCATCGACCGTGGGGAAAGGCATGGATGCCACCGAAAGAGCTGCGCGCATCGTTCGAACGGTAGTCGAGGCGGTCAAGCCCGGCTTCGCGGTCAGGCTGTGGACCGGTGAGCGGATCGGCCCCGCCACCGGCCCCGTGCTGATCATCAACGACCATGACATTGTCTGGCAGATCGTTCGCCGACCGTCCCTGTCGACCCTTATCGAAATGTGGATATCCAAGGCAGTCGACATCGAGGACGGATCGCTGTTCGATTTCTATGCCCTGCCTTCGACGGGCAAGCTGCGATCGAAGCTGAAGGCGTTGCCCAAACGGGCGCTTCTGCGTGACTTGCCGGCGGTGCTGTTTTCGAGAAAGCAGATGGCGTCGCGGGTTGATCTCGCCGGTCGCAACCCGTTCGTCAGCGGCTCCAGCAAGGAGGCGATCCAGCATCACTATGATATCTCGAATGCCTTCTACGGGCTCTTTCTCGACGAGCGCATGGTCTATAGCTGCGGGTATTTCCAGGATTTCGCAAACAGCATCGACGAGGCGCAGGTCGACAAGCTCGACCATATCTGCCGCAAGCTTCGGCTGAAACCCGGTGAAAGATTGCTCGACATCGGCTGCGGCTGGGGCGCGATGCTGATCCACGCCGCGAAAAACCATGGTGTCGTCGGACACGGCGTCTCGCTGTCGCAAGCCCAGACCTCACTCGCCCGCGAGCGCATTCGCGCCGAGGGTCTGGAGGACAAGATAACCATCGAGATAAAGTCCTACGCGGAACTCACCGGCACCTTCGACAAGATATCGTCCATCGGCATGTTCGAGCATCTGGGCCTGGCAAACCATGACACTTATTTCTCCGCCGTCCACCGGCTGCTGAAACCGGNGGCATGTTCGAGCATCTGGGCCTGGCAAACCATGACACTTATTTCTCCGCCGTCCACCGGCTGCTGAAACCGGGCGGCATCTATCTGCATCACGCCATCACAAGGCGCAGCAAGGGCGACATCAAGAAAACCCTGCGCAAGGGGCCTGAATACAAGGCGCTGATCAAATACATCTTCCCGGGCGGCGAACTCGACACGATCGGCATGACATTGGGCAATCTCGAAGCACACGGTTTCCTCGTCTACGATGTCGAGAATTTGCGCGAGCACTATGCCCGCACCTGCAGGCTGTGGGCCGAGCGTCTGCAGGCGCGGTTCGACGAGGCGATCGCCGAGGTCGGCGAAGCCAAGGCGCGGCTGTGGCTGCTTTACCTGAGCGGCTGCTCCATCACCTTTGAACGCGCCTCGGCGCAGATATTCCAGACTGTCGCCACCAAACGCGCGCGAGGCCCGAGCGGCCTGCCACCGACGCGGGCGGATCTTTATCGATAGGCTTGGGCCGGAAGGTCAGACGAACCGCATCGGCGCGCCGATCCCGACCCGGCCGGGCCGGTCGACTGTGCAGTAGACGCCGAGATTGTGGGCGTTGTGGCGGACCAGATTACGCAGGATGCCCGGATCATCGTCGAAACCATCCTGGGCGATGATGGTGAAGCCGCAGCGGCGGCACGGCTCGGAGATGGTCAGGACGAGATCGCCGATGGCGAGCTTCTTGCCGATCCATTCGGTTTCGGGAAACGAGCCGTCGACCGAGGCCATGTCGACGACGATGTTGGGACGGAAACGGCGCGGATCGGCGGCCCCCTCCGGATGGAGCGCCTTCAGCCGAGCCAGCGAGGCCGTGGTCAGGAGATGGATCGGCGCCTTGCGGTAGCGCTCCGCGGTCAGCGGCCCGGCGTAGCCGGCCGCGCTCTCCCCGTGGAACGGTCGGATCGAGGCGCCGAAGCCGAGATAGGCCGACACGGCGCGGTCGCATTCGGCGCCGGGTGCGGCAAGCCAGTCGCCATCGGGAACGGCTATTTCCAGTTCGCTGTCGCGGCCCAGCCGGGTGCGGATGCGAGGCACCTTGTGCCACTTGGCGTCACGATCGGGCCGGGCGATCTCATTGTCCGAGACATCGACGAGACCGAACAGGCGGTCGCCCTCGATGCCAACCGGTCCAACCAGGATGGTGTCCCGGCGCTCGCCGGCGAGCGAACTTGCCGGATAGCGCCACAACTGGGTGACGGTGCCCAATGCCGCGTCTTCCCGCATCAGCCCCTCTTGTTCTGCCTGTTGGCAACGAGGTCGTCGACCACGGCCGGATCGGCAAGCGTCGAGGTGTCGCCGAGCGCGGAAAAATCATCCTCGGCGATCTTGCGCAGGATGCGGCGCATGATCTTGCCCGAACGCGTCTTGGGCAGGCCGGGCGCGAACTGGATCTTGTCAGGCGTGGCGATGGCGCCGATCTCCTTGCGGACATGGGCGACAAGCTCCTTGCGCAGATCTTCGCTCGGCTGCTCGCCGGCCATCAGGGTGACGTAGCAATAGATGCCTTGACCCTTGATATCATGGGGATAGCCGACGACGGCGGCTTCGGAAACCTTGTCATGGCTGACCAGGGCCGATTCGACCTCGGCCGTGCCCATGCGGTGGCCGGAGACGTTGATGACGTCATCGACGCGGCCGGTGATCCAGTAATAGCCATCGGCGTCGCGGCGGCAGCCGTCCCCGGTGAAGTATTTTCCTTTGTAAGCGGAGAAATAGGTCTGCACGAAACGGTCGTGGTCGCCATAGACGGTGCGCATCTGGCCGGGCCAGGAATCGGTGATGCAGAGGTTGCCGTCAGCCGCACCTTCCACCACCTTGCCCTCGCTATCGACCAACTGCGGCTTGATGCCGAAGAAGGGCCGTGTCGCCGAGCCTGCCTTGAGGTCGGTGGCGCCCGGCAGCGGCGTGATCAGGATGCCGCCGGTCTCGGTCTGCCACCACGTATCGACAATCGGGACCCTGCCGTCGCCGACGACGTTGAAATACCACTCCCAGGCTTCCGGGTTGATCGGCTCGCCGACCGAGCCCAGCACGCGCAGCGACTTGCGAGAGGTCTTCTTCACATGCGCGTCGCCGGCACCCATTAGCGCGCGCAGCGCCGTGGGCGCGGTGTAGAAGATGTTGACCTTGTGCTTGTCGATGACTTCCCAGAAGCGCGACTGAGAGGGGTAGTTCGGCACACCTTCGAACATCAGCGTGGTGGCGCCGTTGGCGAGCGGCCCGTAGACGATGTAGCTGTGGCCGGTCACCCAGCCGACATCGGCGGTGCACCAATAGACGTCGCCGTCATGATAGTCGAAGACATATTGGTGCGTCATGGAGACATAGACGAGGTAGCCGGCGGTGGTATGCAGCACGCCTTTCGGCTTGCCGGTCGAGCCCGACGTGTAGAGGATGAAGAGCGGATCCTCCGCCTTCATCTTCTCCGGCTTGCAATCAGACTTAACCGTCGCGACTTCGTCGTGATACCAGACATCGCGTCCCGGCGCCCAGCCGATCTTGCCGCCGGTGCGGCGCACGACCACGACGGTCTTGACCTTGACATGGTGCTTGGCGGCGATGTCGATCGCCTTGTCGGTGTTTTCCTTGAGCGGGATGGGCTTGCCGCCGCGCAGGCCCTCATCGGCGGTGATGACGAAGGTCGATTCGCAATCGACGATGCGGCCGGCCAAGGCATCCGGTGAAAAGCCGCCGAAGACGACCGAATGGATAGCGCCGATACGCGTGCAGGCCAGCATCGCATAAGCCGCTTCCGGGATCATCGGCATGTAGATGGTGACGCGGTCGCCCTTCCTGACGCCGTGCTTCTTCATCACATTGGCGAGCCGGCAGACGTNCCGAATGGATAGCGCCGATACGCGTGCAGGCCAGCATCGCATAAGCCGCTTCCGGGATCATCGGCATGTAGATGGTGACGCGGTCGCCTTTCTTGACGCCGTGCTTCTTCATCACATTGGCGAGCCGGCAGACGTGCCCGTAGAGTTCGGTGTAGGTGATTTTCTTGTCGTCGTAGGGGTTGTCGCCTTCCCAGATGATGGCGGTCTGGTCGCCGCGCTTCTTCAGGTGGCGGTCGATGCAATTGTACGAGACATTGGTCTGGCCATCCTCGAACCACTTGATCGAGACCTTGCCGTCGAAGGAGGTGTTCTTGACCTTGGAGAAAGGCTTGAACCAGTCGATGCGCTTGCCGTGCTTGCTCCAGAACTTGTCCGGGTTCTTCATGCTGTCGGCATACCATTTGAGGTAGGTGTCATTGTCGATCAGGGCGTTCTTCTTCCACGCCGGCTGGACGCGATGGACATGAACCTCGGACATTCTTGGCTTTCCTCCCGAACCAGTCCGCCGGCTTGAAACGCCTGCGGGATCGCAGCTACGCAGCCGCGAATTCGGCGGCATTATTACCAGTTCCGTCGCGACGGCAACATTAGACGTTGGATTCGCGCGGCGGGATGCCGCAGGGGCGCTTTTCGAAACTGTCAGCACTCGACGATGTTCGCTGCTAACCGCATGTTTTCGCGGGTAAAGTTCCCTTTGAGATCAAGAAAAATCAATAGACAGTTAAGTAACGGCGCGCACAATTGGCAGCTGGGAGGAAAGGAGAATCAACCAGGGGACCGCCCAAGGGGACCATAATGCGCGACCATCTTGAAATGGACCTGATCCTCAAAGGCTACGGCCTGACCACGGCCAAGATTCTTTATCATTTTCCCGACCACCCGCATCTCCTGCAGAGCTTCGTCTGGCAGGACTACGACATCGCTCCGAAGTTTCCGGTGTTGATCCGGTTCATCGAATTCTGGAAAGCCAAACTCGACGGGCCACTGCATTCGGTGGTCTACACGCACCAGAAGCTGATCGCGCCGAATGAATGGCGCAAGGTGGATGGCGAGTTCGTGCTGCATTGAGATGGCAAGACGGCGATGGCTGTTTAGGCAGGCGCCGTCCAGCGACTTAGCCTGTTAGCGGCCGCATCATCAAACCGCCGGCGGGTTCAGCCGGGCGAAGCCTTCCTGACGTCGATAGGGGAAGTACGGATAGGGCGCGGTGACTTCGCTTGCCTCATCGAGTTTCTTCACCTGCTCCGGCGTCAGCGTCCAGCCGACGGCGCCGAGGTTCTGGCGCAGTTGCTCCTCGTTGCGAGCGCCGATGATGACGGAGGAAACGGTCGGGCGCCGCAGCAGCCAGTTGATGGCGATCTGCGGAACCGTCTTGCCGGTTTCCTGCGCCACCGCGTCGAGCTCATCCATGACCCGATAGAGATGCTCGTCCCCGACCGGCGGCCCGAAATCAGCCGTCTCATGCAACCTGCTCTTTTCCGGCAGAGGCTGGCCACGGCGGATCTTGCCGGTCAGGCGGCCCCAGCCAAGCGGGCTCCACACCAGCGCGCCGACGCCCTGGTCGAGGCCGAGCGGCATCAGCTCCCATTCGTAGTCGCGGCCGAGCAGCGAATAGTAGACCTGATGCGCGGCATAGCGCGGATAGCCGTGCTTCTCCGCCAGGCCGAGCGACTTCATCACTTGCCAGCCGGAGAAGTTGGAGGCGCCGACGTAGCGCAGCTTGCCGGAGCGAACGAGGTCATCCAGCGTCGACAGCACCTCCTCGATCGGCGTGCCGGCATCGAAGGCGTGCAGTTGCAGCAGGTCGATATAGTCGGTNGAGGCGCCGTTCGAATAGACGTCGGCGGTGTCGAACAGGTTGACGCCGGCCTCGAGACAGATGTCGATCAGCCGCCGCGCTTCCTGCGCGTCGCTGCTGCCCCAGGCGCCGAACAGCGGGCCGGAGCCACCGAAGGTGCCCGCGCCGAATGAAAGCACCGGGACTTTCAGGCCCGATGCGCCGAGACGTCGATAGTCCATTTTCTTGCTCCTGGTGGTTTGTGAAGAGGTCGGACGATACGGATGTCGGCTGGCGTCACGACCGGACGGAGACAGGCGCACCTGATGTGGTGCCACCATCAAGGCGCAGCGCCAGTCCGGCCACGGCGAGTGCCGCGAGCGGCAACAGGGCGGCGACCCAGGTGAGCGAACCCAATCCAAGGCCATGGGCGATGACCGCGCCGCCAAGCCAGGCGCCGGCCGCATTGCCGAGATTGAAGGCGGCGATGTTGAACGATGAGGCCAGACTCTGGCCGGCGCCTTGCGACTTTTCCAGCACCCACATCTGCAGCGGCGCCACTGTGGCGAAGGCGGCGGCACCGAGCAGACCGACATAGATCACGGCCATGACCTGGCTGTGGATGGCGAAGCTCATCGTGGCAAGCACCAGCGCCAGCACCACGAGGCTGCCGAGCACCGCCGGCACCAGCCAGCGATCGGCGACCTTGCCGCCGGCGAGATTGCCGGCGATGAGGCCGCCGCCAAAGACGAGCAGGATCGGCGATACGGCGGCTTCGCTGAAGCCACTGATCTCGGTGAGCAACGGGGCGATATAGGTGAAGACGGCAAACACGCCGGCATAGCCGAGCACCGTGGTGGCGAGGCCGAGCAGGACGGGCGTGCGGCGAAGCACGGCGAGATCGGTGCGCAGATCGCTCTTCTCCGGCGCTGCCTGGCCGCGCGGCACCAGGGCCAGGATGACGGCGAAGGCCGCGAGGCCGACGGCGGTCACCGCCCGGAAGGTGGCACGCCAGCCAAAGGCCTGGCCGAGCCAGGTGCCAAAGGGCACGCCCAAGATGTTGGCTATGGTCAGGCCGGTGAACATCAGCGCGATCGCCGAAGCCTTCCTGTTGGGCGCGACCAGACCAGTGGCGACGACCGAGCCGACGCCGAAGAAGGTGCCATGGGCGAAGGCGGTGATGATGCGGGCACCCATCAGTGTCCAGTAGTCGGGCGCCAGCGCACAGGCGAGGTTGCCAATCGTGAAGATCGCCATCAGCGCAAGCAGCACGGTTTTGCGCGGCCAGTTGCCTGTGGCGATGGTCAACAAGGGGGCACCGATGACGACACCGAGCGCATAAGCCGAGATCAATTGGCCGGCGGCGGAGATCGACACGCCGAGGTCTTTGCTGACATCGATGAGCAGGCCCATGATGACGAATTCGGTAACACCGATGCCAAAAGCACCGGCGGCGAGGGCATAAAGAGCAAGAGGCATGGCGATGGTCCCATGTGTCGGCAAAGGAACGCTCAGTCCGCGCCCTGGCCCGGAAGATCGTGATCCGCCATGTTGTGAACCAGACTTGCCCAAGGCATACTTCTTGTGAAATAGATTCACAGATGGCCAGGCCCGAAATCAACCGTTCCGGCGAGATCGAAGTCTTCGTGCGCGTCGTCGAGGCAGGCAGTTTTTCGGCCGCGGCGCGGCGGTTGCGGATGACGCCATCGGCGGTGAGCAAGCTGATAGCGCGGCTCGAAACCCGGCTTGGGGCGCGGCTTGTCAGCCGCTCGACGCGCAAACTCCAGCTCACGCCGGAAGGGACGGCGTTCTACGACAGCGGCGTGCGCGTGCTCGCCGACATGGATAAGGCCGAGCGAGAAGCCGCGGCAGGAGCCGCGCCGCGCGGCAGGCTGAGGGTTAACAGCTACGTGCCGTTCGGCCAACACCGGCTGATGGACCTGCTGCCGCGCTTTCTGGAGCGCTATCCCGAAATTTTCGTCGAGGCTGTGCTGACCGACAGCGTGATCGACCTGCTGGAAGAGCGGGCCGACGTCGCGATCCGCGCCGGGCCGCTGCGCGAATCGAGGCTGGTGGCGCGCAAGCTCGGTCAAAGCCGAATGGTGGTGGTCGCGGCACCTTCCTATCTCGAAGCACACGGCACGCCGCGCACGCTGTCCGATCTCGGGCGTCACAACATGCTCGCTTTCGGTTTCGCGCGGCATATCGACGGCTGGCCCTTTATCGATACGGCAGGCGCGCCGGTGATCACCCCGGTTGTCGGAAACCTGACGTTGACCGATGGCGAGGCGATGCGCCAAACGACCGTCGCCGGGGCCGGCATTGCCCGACTGGCGCGCTGGCATGTCGAGCCCGACATTGCCGCCGGCCGGCTGGTGCCGCTGCTGGAAGATTTCAACCCCGGCGACGAAGAGCCGACGCATGCCGTCTATGTCGGCCAGGGCAAACACCTGCCGGCACGTGTGCGGGCTTTTCTCGACTTTCTTGCCGAGACCGTTCGGCTGTAATCGAAGCCGCGCGTCGATGCGACGCGCGGCGTTGAAAAGGACTGGCTTGCCAGCGGTACGAGTTATGCCTTCGGCACGAAAGGCGCCGGACGACGGCCGGCGCCCTGGCGTTCGACCATCCAGCCGGGATATTCGGCGGGTAGTGCGCTCACTTCGTCAAGCTTGGCGAGATCGTCGGCATCGAGCTTGAGGCTGGTGGCGGCAAGGTTCTGCTCGAGCTGGTCCATGCGGCTGGCGCCGATGATCACGCTCATCACGAAAGGCTTGGCCAGGACATAGCCGAGCGCCACGGTCGCGACGCCGACATCATGCTTCTCGGCGACCTCGCGCATGACGGCGACCGCCGCCCAGGCACGCTCCTCGTTGACCGGCGGGAAGTTGAAGGACGCGCGGCGGCCCTCGCCATTGCCCGGCGCGCCGGGCCCGTATTTGCCGGAAAGCAGCCCGCCGGCCATCGGCGACCACACCATCAGGCCGAGCTTCTCCTCGTTGATCAGCGGCACGATCTCGCGTTCGAGGTCGCGGCCGGCGATCGAATAATAGGACTGGATAGTTTCGAAGCGGGCAAAGCCCTTGCGGTCAGCGATGCCTAGCGCCTTGGCGATGCGCCAGGCCTGCCAGTTGGAGACACCGACATAGCGGACCTTGCCGCTGCAGACGAGATCATCAAGTGCCCGCAGTGTCTCGTCGATCGGCGTCACCGCGTCGGTGCCGTGCAACTGATAGAGATCGATATGGTCGAGCTGCAGCCGCTCCAAGCTGGCGTCGACCGAATCCATGATATGGCCGCGCGAGGAGCCGCGCTGGTTTGGTCCCTCACCCACGGCGCCGTGGACCTTGGTGGCGATGACTACGTTTGACCGGGCAACACCGAGATCCCTAAGCGACTGACCAAGCAGACGTTCGGACCCACCGACGGAATAGACGTCGGCCGTGTCGAAGAAGTTGACGCCGACGGCGATCGAGCGGCCGACGATCTCGTTGACGCCCTTCTGGTCGAGGCTGGCGATCAGGCCCCATTGGGTGTTTTGGCCGGCGGCGCCGAAGGTCATGGTGCCGAGGCAAAGTTCGGAGACGAATAACCCCGTGTTTCCAAGCTGATTGTAACGCATCTGAGACTCCAAGAGGCTGTGTGGCGACATCAAAGCAAATGGGAACGGTACGTTTCGTTTCAAGTGCTGGTATAGCGCTGGTATAATGGCGCTTGTGGATCAGGCCCAGCGATATGCCATGGCGAAAATGGCGCGCTCCGGGCAGATAGGGACGCTTAGACGGCCCAGGGGTTGAGCACCGTCAAGCCAATGTCTTCAAAGTCGGCGACATTGCGAGTCACCAGAATGAGATCATGGACAAGTGCGGTTGCCGCGATGAGCGTGTCAGCGCTGCCTCGTGTTCGGCCGGCGGTGATGCGGCCCCAAGTGAGTGCCACATCTTCCGTGACAGCAAGAATACGGTCGGCGTTGTCATGCCGAAGCTCCCGTAGCCAGAGATCGAGGCGTGCCGCCTTTCCGGGGTCGACCTTGCCCAGCTTGACGATCCCACGCTCGATCTCACCAAGGGTAATGACGCTGAGGTTCACTGATGTTGGATCCACCGAAGCCAGCCATTCAGTCGGCCTGGGTTGCTGCCTCCGCAGATCGGAAATAATGTTCGTGTCGAGCAGATACATCAGAGATCGACGTTCCGGATCATCGTTTCCGGACGCCGGTTGACCTCCTCGGCGAAATCATCGTCCCAAACCGGACCTGTCAAAAGATATTCGGCCAAGGATTTCTTCTTTCCAGCCAGGCGGTCGTAATCCTCGGCGGAGAGTACCACCGCGGCACGCTCGCCGCGCAGCGTTACCGTCTGCGGTCCCTCGCTGCGCGCGCGTTGGACCAGCTTGGAGAAATTGTTTTTTGCGTCCTGAAGGTGCCAGTTCATGGAATGCTCCTAGCTAGCCTGGCTAGATATAGTATTGACGCATGACGCGGCAAGCTTGAAATTCGGGCTACCGGCTTCCAAAAATCGCCGAACCCACCCTGACGCTGGTGGCGCCAAAGGCGATCGCGGTCTCGTAGTCGCCGGACATGCCCATCGACAGCTTGGCGACACCGGCTTCCTCGCCGAGTTTCTCCAACAAGGCGAAGTGGGGGCCGGGGTTCTCGTCCGCGGGCGGGATGCACATCAGGCCTTCGATGCCGAGGCCGTGCACTTCCCGGCAGCGTCTGACGAAGGCGACCGCCTCGCGCGGTTCGATGCCGGCTTTCTGCGGTTCGGAACCGGTGTTCACCTGGACATAGAGTTTTGGCGCACGGCCTTGCCGGATAATTTCCTTGGCGAGCTCCACGGCGATCTTGTCGCGGTCAACCGTCTCGATGACCTCGAACAGCGCCACCGCTTCCTTCGCCTTGTTCGACTGCAGCGGGCCGATCAGGTGCAGTTCGATGTCGGGGAAAGCTTCCTTCAGGTCAGGCCATTTGCCTTGCGCTTCCTGCACGCGGTTTTCGCCGAAGACGCGCTGGCCGGCCTCGATGACCGGGCCTATGTCGGCGGCGTCGAAGGTCTTGGAGACCGCCACCAGCGTCACCGCGCCGGCTTCACGGCCCGCCTCCCGCTCGGCGGCGGCGATCTTCGCCTTGACCGTGAAAAACTGCTGAACGGTGTCGCCCATATGCAAATCCCGCTGTTTTGACCCGCGTTTTTGTCAGCCGCGATGTCCATATGGTTGACGGGTTTGCCAAACCATGGTGAACACCCGGACCACATTTCATGAACTGCCGGGCTCTTGCCCGCAGTCCGCATGCTTTTAAGTGAAAAACGTCCCATGGCAACCGAACGATACAACCCGCGCGCGTCAGAACCCAAATGGCAGAAGGCCTGGGCCGAGAAGAAGCTTTTCGAAGCGCACAATGACGATCCGCGCCCGAAATACTACGTGCTGGAAATGTTCCCCTATCCGTCGGGTCGCATCCATATCGGCCATACCCGCAATTACACGATGGGCGACGTGGTGGCCCGCTACAAGCGCGCCAAGGGTTTCAACGTGCTGCACCCGATGGGCTGGGACGCCTTCGGCATGCCGGCTGAGAACGCCGCGATGCAGAACAAGGTGCATCCCAAGGAATGGACCTACCAGAACATCGCCGCCATGCGCGAGCAGCTCAAGGTGATGGGCCTGTCGCTGGACTGGGCGCGCGAATTCGCCACGTGCGACGTCGACTACTACCACCGCCAGCAGATGCTGTTCCTCGACTTCGTCGAGAAGGGGCTGGTGACGCGCAAATCCTCCAAGGTCAACTGGGATCCGGAGGACATGACGGTGCTCGCCAACGAGCAGGTCATCGACGGGCGCGGCTGGCGCTCCGGCGCGCTGGTGGAACAGCGCGAGCTGACGCAATGGTTCTTCAAGATCACCGACTTTGCCCAAGACTTGCTGGATTCGTTGGACGGTCTCGACGAGTGGCCCGAAAAAGTGAAGCTGATGCAGCAGAACTGGATCGGCCGTTCGGAAGGCCTGCTGATCCGTTGGCCGCTGGCCTCGGAAATCGCCGGCGAGCATGAGCTGGAAGTCTACACGACAAGGCCCGACACCATTTTCGGTGCCTCGTTCATGGCAATCGCCGCCGATCATCCGCTGGCCAAGAAGGCCGCGGAGACCAATCCGGCCCTGGCGAAGTTCATTGACGAAGTACGCCATATGGGCACTTCGGTGGCGGCGCTCGAGACGGCCGAGAAGAAAGGCTTCGACACCGGCATCCGCGTTGTCCATCCTTTCGACGATAGTTGGACGCTGCCTGTCTACGTCGCCAATTTCGTGCTGATGGAATACGGCACCGGCGCCATCTTCGGCTGCCCGGCGCATGACCAGCGCGACCTCGATTTCGCCAACAAATACGGCCTGCCGGTGGTGCCAGTGGTGATGCCTGACGGAGCCGATCCCAAGACGTTCCAGATCGTCGACGAGGCCTATGTCGACGATGGCGCGATGATCAATTCGCGCTTCCTCGACGGCATGCCGCCGGACAGCGCTTTCGATGAAGTCGCCAGGCTGCTGGAGCAAAAGACCATCGGCAACCGGCCGATGGCCGAGCGCAAGGTGAATTTCCGCCTGCGCGACTGGGGCATTTCGCGCCAGCGCTACTGGGGCTGCCCGATCCCGATGATCCATTGCGAGGATTGCGGTGTGGTGCCGGTGCCGAAGGCCGATCTGCCGGTCAAGCTGCCCGACGATGTCGATTTCGACCGGCCAGGCAATCCGCTCGACCGTCACCCGACCTGGCGGCATGTGAAGTGCCCGCAATGCGGCAAGGACGCGCGGCGCGAAACCGACACGATGGATACGTTCGTGGATTCGTCCTGGTATTTTGCCCGCTTCACCGCGCCCTGGGCGCATGAGCCGACCGATCCTAAGGCAGCGAACGAGTGGCTGGCGGTCGACCAATATATTGGCGGCATCGAGCATGCGATCCTGCATCTGCTCTATTCGCGCTTCTTCACCCGCGCCATGCGCGAGACCGGCCATGTTGCCTTGGCCGAGCCGTTCAAGGGCCTGTTCACGCAAGGCATGGTGGTCCACGAAACCTACCGTGTCGGCTCGGCGTCGAATGGGCGCTGGCTGGCGCCGACCGAGGTGCGTCTGGAAGACGTCGACGGCAAGCGCCGCGCCATCGACGTCGCCACCGGCGAGGCGGTCACCATCGGGCCGCTCGAGAAGATGTCGAAGTCGAAGAAGAACACGGTGAGCCCGGAAGACATCACCGATGGCTACGGCGCCGACACGGCGCGCTGGTTCATGCTGTCGGATTCGCCGCCCGAGCGCGATGTCGAGTGGACCGACGACGGTGCCGCCGGCGCGCATCGTTTCATGCAGCGCATCTGGCGGTTGGTGTCGACGGCGGCCGAGACGCTGGCAGGGGTCACGCCCAAGGCGGCCAATGATGGCGAGGCCGGGGCGGTTTCCAAGGCCGCGCACAAGATCCTGAAGGCGGTTGGCGAAGACATCGAGAAGCTCGCCTTCAACCGCGCCATTGCTCGCATCTATGAACTGGCCAACGCGCTGACAGCCCCGCTTAACGAAGTGGCGGAAGGCAAGGCCGTTCCGGCGCTGAAAAGCGCCTGCCGCGAGGCCGTGGAGATCATGGTGCATCTGATCGCGCCCGTGATGCCGCACCTGGCTGAAGAGTGCTGGGAGACGCTGGGCGGCGTCGATCTGGTGGCCGAACGGCCCTGGCCGGTCTTCGATCCGGCGCTGGTCGTGGACAACGAAGTCACCTATCCGGTGCAGGTCAACGGCAAGAAGCGGGGGGATTTGACAATTGCCCGCGACGCGGACCAAGGTGCGGTCGAAAAAGCGGTCTTGGCTCTCGACTTCGTGCAGAAAGCACTTGAAGGTAAGGCTCCGCGCAAGGTGATCATCGTGCCGCAGAGGATCGTCAATGTCGTTGCCTGACCGGGAAAAGACAGAGCTGGGCCGTCTGCTGCGCCGCATCGCGCTTGCCGGCCTCGTCGGGTCGCTGGCGTTCATTTCGGCCTGCCAGGTGCGGCCGCTCTATTCGAGCGCGCCGTTGTCGACGGGCTCGACCGCCAATGCGGAGATGGCATCGATCGCCGTCAAGCCGGTCCGGACGCGCTATGCCCAGCAGGTGCGTAACAATCTGATCTTCGGGTTCGGGCGCGGCGCCGGCGAGCCAGCCTCGCCGCTTTATTCGCTCGACCTCGGCGTGACCGAAGGCGTTGAATCCTCGGCGCTGGTACAGAATGGAACCGATCAAGACGAGCCGACGGCTGGGTCGGTGACACTGACCGCGGGCTACACACTGACCGATGCGAAAACCGGCGCGGTGATCGCCGTCGGCAAGCGGGCGATCACCTCGTCCTTCGACAGGCCGCGTCAGGAGTTTGCCTCCTACCGGGCGCAGATCGACGCCGAGAACCGCGCCGCGCGCGAGCTGGCTGAAGCCCTGCAGCTGTCGATCGCCCAGGATCTGGCCCGGCACGGCAAGGCGGCCAGCTAGCACGGTCGCCGTCTCAAAAGAGGGCCGAACGCCCTCTCTCATTCTCTCGATATCCCTATCCTGTGTCAGGGTGATGGAAACGCGCCGGCAGCCGGGCTTTGGTGCCATGCGAAGCCTGACCGCGGGTTTTCACGTGGCCAGGGTTAGCCCGCTTTTCAGCCAAGCGCTTCGCCGCGAAAGATGTGCCTCGATCGCTCCAGCGACGCTGACAGGAAGCAACTGTTAACCACTCGCTCCCTATTGCTCGGCAGTCGTTTCACAGTGAGTCTTGAGCATGGAAGCCAGGCGTTTTTCTCGGATCAATTCGTTGCACACAGCTGCGCCCGATGACCCCCAAGGAGAGCGTTCCGGCGGCCCGCGCGGCAAGGTCGACGTCCGCCAGTCCGGCGCTTCTTTCCCGCAGGGTGGCGACACCGAAAGCCCTGCCTGGCAAGAGTATTTTTTCCTTGCACCCAATGTGCGTTTTACACGCACGCCGGACTATGAGCCAAAGCACCGCCAACCGCAGGACGAAGTTGCCGGGCAGGACGACCCGCTGGCGCTCCCGACGCAGCAGGTCGGTCCTGGCGTCATGCATCGCGGACCGGCATCGGCCGGGCCCGCTCAGCCGGCGCGTAGCGGGGAGACGGCGAAAGGCGTTGCGCCGGCGGCTCTAAAGGCGCCAGCAACGGCACGAGCGGCCACGCGCCCGGCGCCCGTTGTCGGGAATGGCGCGCCGGTCAAAGCAGCCCCCGCTGAAAAAGCCCGGCGGCCCTATCTTTCGGATCATGCTTTCTTCGAGGGCTTGGCGCCGCTTCTGGTCGACGTGACACCGGCCCGCCAAGTCAGCCCGGTCCCACGTGCACCGGTCACGGCTCCGCCGGTTGCCGCCGTGCGGGCCGGTGACTCCGGACCGGCGGTGGCCGATGTCACCGCCTTGTTCCGTGTCATCGAATGCCTTCCTGGCCAGGTTCCACCCGCCCTGCCGGACGTCTTTCCGGCCAACTCCAACAAGGTCGTGGTCGAGCCGTCCGTCCCGGCAGGCAGGACCGTCCGGCTGGCTCGGACAACGGCCGCGACGGCGCCTGCCGCAGCCAGCGCCGCCCGGGCGCCATTTGCGCAACGTGTGGAGGAAACCAATCTCGCCGTGCGTCCGTCGCTGCCCATGGCTGGCAAGGTTGTGCAGCCGGTGACGGGCGAAGGCTACGAGCTTCCCTCGGAGGAGCTGCTGCAGCAGCCGCCGGAAGGGCAGGGCTTCTACATGTCGCAGGAGCGGCTCGAGCAGAATGCAGATCTCCTGGAAAGCGTGCTGGAGGATTTCGGCGTGCGAGGCGAGATCATCCATGTTCGCCCTGGTCCGGTCGTTACCCTCTACGAGTTCGAGCCGGCGCCCGGCGTCAAATCCTCCCGTGTCATTGGTCTCGCCGACGATATCGCTCGCTCCATGTCGGCGGTCTCGGCGCGCGTCGCCGTGGTGCCCGGCCGCAACGTCATCGGCATCGAGCTGCCGAACGAGACCCGCGAGACCGTCTATTTCCGTGAACTGATCGAATCGCAGGGCTTCCGCAAGACCAGCTGCAAGCTGGCGCTTTGCCTTGGCAAGACGATCGGCGGCGAACCTGTCATCGCCGAGCTGGCGAAGATGCCGCATCTGCTTGTCGCCGGCACCACGGGATCCGGCAAGTCGGTCGCCATCAACACCATGATCCTGTCGCTGCTCTACCGGCTGAAACCGGAAGAATGCCGGCTGATCATGGTCGACCCGAAGATGCTCGAACTGTCGGTCTATTACGGTATCCCGCACCTTCTGACGCCCGTCGTCACCGATCCGAAGAAGGCGGTCACCGCGCTCAAATGGGCGGTGCGCGAGATGGAGGACCGCTATCGCAAGATGGCGCGGCTCGGCGTGCGCAACATCGACGGCTACAACGAGCGCGCCGCCACCGCCCGCGACAAGGGCGAGACGGTCGTCATGACCGTGCAGGCCGGCTTCGAGAAGGGCACCGGCGAGCCGTTGTTCGAACAGCAGGAGATCGACCTCGCGCCGATGCCCTATATCGTCGTCATCGTCGACGAGATGGCCGACCTGATGATGGTCGCCGGCAAGGAGATCGAAGGCGCCATCCAACGCCTGGCGCAGATGGCGCGCGCCGCCGGCATCCACCTGATCATGGCCACGCAGCGGCCTTCCGTCGACGTCATCACCGGCACTATCAAGGCCAACTTCCCGACCCGAATCTCATTCCAGGTCACCTCCAAGATCGACAGCCGCACCATTTTGGGCGAGCAGGGTGCCGAGCAGCTGCTCGGCCAGGGCGACATGCTGCACATGATGGGCGGCGGGCGCATCGCCCGCGTGCACGGCCCCTTCGTGTCCGACGCAGAGGTCGAGCATGTCGTGGCGCATCTGAAGGCGCAGGGCCGCCCGGAATATCTGGAGACCGTTACGGCCGACGAGGATGAAGAGGAAGAGGAAGACGACCAGGGAGCGGTCTTCGACAAGGGAGCCGTTGCCGCGGAGGATGGCGATTCCAGCTATGACGAGGCGGTCAAGGTGGTGTTGCGCGACAAGAAATGTTCGACGTCCTACATCCAGCGCCGCCTCGGCATAGGCTACAACCGCGCCGCTTCACTGGTCGAGCGGATGGAGAAGGAAGGTCTGGTCGGCGCACCGAACCATGTCGGCAAGCGCGAGATCATGGCGGGCAAACGCCAGCCGGCGGCGGTGCCTGACACTGACGACGCGGATTGAGCGGAGGCTGTCATGACGCCAACAAAAAGGCCGGTTGCCCGGCCTTTTTCATTGGAGCTGAATAGTCTCAGCCGATTTTCTGGCCGGTCTTGGCCCAGTCGGCGGTGAACTGCTCCAGACCCTTGTCCGTAAGCGGGTGCTTCACCAATGCCTTCAGTGTCGCCGGCGGTGCGGTCACGACGTCGGCGCCGATGAGCGCCGCCTGCTTGATATGGTTCACCGTGCGCACCGAGGCGACAAGGATCTCGGTCTGGAAATCGTAATTGTCGTAGATCTGGCGGATCTCCTGGATCAGTTCCATGCCGTCCGCGCCGGTATCGTCGACGCGGCCGACGAAAGGCGAGATGAAGGATGCGCCGGCCTTGGCCGCGAGCAGCGCCTGATTGGCCGAGAAGCACAGCGTGACATTGACCATTCGGTTCATCTCGGTGCGGATCGTCTTGCAGGCTCTCAAGCCGTCCAGCGTCAGCGGCACCTTGATGCACACATTGGGCGCGATCTTGGACAGCACCTCGGCCTCGGCCATCATCTGCTTGTACTCGCTCGCCACGACTTCCGCCGAGACCGGACCTTTGACGATGTCGCAGATCTGCTTGGTGACCTCGGCGATCTTGCCGCCGGATTTCAGGATCAGCGACGGATTGGTGGTGACGCCATCGAGCAGCCCCAGATCGTTCAGCTCACGGATATCCTTGACGTCGGCGGTGTCGACAAAAAATTTCATGGCGGGTCTCCTGACGATTTCGTCGTGCTTGGGAAGGCACGTTCAGCCTTGCTCTTTGATCTAGACCAAAGTCGGGGCAAGGTCACGCCTCATGATCGAAGATTCGCCCTTTGTCGCAGCCGCACCGGTGCTGGTGCCGATGCCGGCCGAACGCCCCTACACTTATGCCGTGCCGGCCGGCATGCGGGTGGTGCCGGGCTCGATCGTGCGCGTGCCGCTTGGGCCGCGCCAGGTCGCCGGCATCGTCTGGGACGGCGTGGTCGAGCAGGTCGATGCCAGGAAATTGCGCCCGATCGAACAGGTTTTCGACTGTCCGCCGATCGACCGCGCCATGCGCCGCTTCGTCGACTGGGTGGCGCAATACACGCTGTCGGCGCCGGGCATGGTGGCGCGCATGCTGTTGCGTGCGCCGGAAGCTTTCGATCCCGAACCCTGGATCGAAGGGCTGCAGCGGACACTCGTCATGCCGGATCGGATGACCGATGCGAGGACGCGGGTGCTGGAGACAGCCGAAGGAGGGCTTGCCTGGACGCGCTCGGGGCTGGCGCACGCCGCCGGCGTGTCGTCGACCGTAATCGAGGGGCTGAAAGCGCAAGGCGTGTTCGAAACGGTGATGATCCCGCCGCGCCCTGTGGTGGCCGCACCCGACCCAAGCTATGCCCTGCCGGACCTGATGCCGGACCAGAACGACGCCGCGTCGATGCTGCGCGCCAATGTCGCGGCCGGCGCGTTCAATGTCTCGCTGCTCGATGGTGTTACCGGTTCGGGCAAGACCGAGGTCTATTTCGAGGCGGTGGCCGCCGCGCTCGATCAGGGCAAACAGGTGCTGATCCTGCTGCCGGAAATCGCGCTGACGCATGCTTTCCTCGAACGGTTCCAGGGGCGCTTTGGCGCCAAGCCGGCCGAGTGGCATTCCGACCTGCCGCCCAGGATGCGCGAAAAAGTCTGGCGGCAAGTGGCGGAAGGGGGCGTGCGTGTCGTCGCCGGCGCGCGCTCGGCGCTCTTCCTGCCGTTCAAGCAGCTCGGCCTGATCGTCGTCGACGAGGAGCACGACCCGGCCTACAAGCAGGAAGACCGCGTTTTCTACAATGCGCGCGACATGGCTGTCGTGCGCGGCCATATTGGCGGCTTTCCCATCGTGCTGGCGTCGGCAACGCCTTCGGTCGAGAGCCGGGTCAACGCCAGCCAGGGCCGCTATGCCAGGGCTGTGCTTTCCGCCCGCTTCGCCGAGGCGGCACTTCCCGATCTCAAGTCGATCGACATGCGCCGCGCGCCGCCGGCGCGTGGCGGCTTCCTGTCGCCGGTGCTGATCGACCATATGCGCAAGACGCTGGAGAAGAAGGAGCAATCGCTGCTGTTCCTCAACCGGCGGGGCTATGCGCCGCTGACGCTATGCCGGGTCTGCGGCCACCGTTTCGGCTGCCCGGTGTGCTCGGCCTGGCTGGTCGAACACCGCTTTCGCGGCCAGTTGGTGTGTCATCACTGCGGTCACAATGAGCGCCGGCCGGAAGCCTGCCCCGAATGCGGCACGCTCGACCATCTGGTCGCTTGCGGGCCGGGGGTGGAGCGCATCGCCGAAGAGGTCGTCACGCATTTCCCGGACGCGCGCACCATCGTGCTGTCGTCGGATATCATGGGGGGTGTACGGCGGTTGCGGCTGGAACTGGAGGCTATCGCCAATGGCGAGGCCGATATCGTCATCGGCACGCAACTGGTCGCCAAGGGTCACAATTTCCCGAACATGACGCTGGTCGGCGTCGTCGATGCCGACCTAGGCCTTGCCAATGGCGATCCGCGTGCCGCCGAGCGCACCTTCCAGCTGCTCAGCCAGGTGACCGGCCGTGCCGGCCGCACCGGCAAGAAGAGCCTTGGCCTGCTGCAGACCTTCCAAGATCGGAAGAGCGTCGTGTAGGGAAANGCTGCTCAGCCAGGTGACCGGCCGTGCCGGCCGCACCGGCAAGAAGAGCCTTGGCCTGCTGCAGACCTTCCAGCCCGACCATCCGGTGATGCGGGCGATCGTCTCCGGCGATGCCGAGTCTTTCTACCAGCGCGAGATTTCAGAGCGCGAACGCGCTGCCTTGCCGCCCTTCGGCCGGCTGGCAGGCGTCATCGTCAGCGCGGTGACGCGGGCGGAAGCGGAAGCCCATGCACGCGGCCTGCGCCGCTCCGCACCGGAGGCGTCGGATCTGTTCGTGCTAGGGCCGGCGGAAGCGCCATTATCGTTGCTCGGCGGTCGCCACCGCTTCCGCCTGCTGATCCAGGGCGAACGGCGCGCCGACATGCAGGGGTTCATCCGCACCATGCTGGCCAACGGTCCGAAACAGCGCGGCTCGGTTCGGGTGCAGGTCGACATCGACCCGCAGAGCTTTTTGTAGGAACACAAATTCAGCTCCAGCTGTCACGACGAGAGAAACGGAAGATCTGATGAAAACCTTAGGCCTGCTCGGCGGCATGAGTTGGGAATCGACCGCCATCTACTACCGCCTGCTCAACGAGATCGTGCGCGAGCGGCTGGGCGGCCTGCATTCGGCGAGGCTGCTGCTCTGGTCGTTCGATTTCGCCGAGATTGCCGAACGGCAGCATGATGGCGACTGGGACGGTGCCGGCGCGCTGCTGATCGATGCCGCGCACAAACTTGAGGCCGGCGGTGCGGAGGGCCTGCTTCTGTGCACCAACACCATGCACAGACTGGCCGACCAGGTGCAGGCGGCTGTGTCGATCCCGCTCATCCATATCGCCGACGCAACCGCGGCCACGGTCAGGCAGGCCGGCCTGCGGCGGCCAGCGCTGCTGGCAACGCGGTTCACCATGGAGCAGGACTTCTACAAGGGCCGGCTTGCCGACAAATATGGCTTGTCGCCAGTGGTGCCAAATTCGGCCGGGCGCGACATGGTGCATCGCGTCATCTACGAAGAACTCTGTCAGGGCATCGTCACAGAAGCCTCGAAGGCGGCCTATGTCGCCGAGGCAAACCGCTTGCGCCGCGACGAAGCCGCCGACAGCCTGATCATGGGCTGCACCGAGATCACCATGCTCATCGGCCAGGAGGATTTCGACATTCCGGTTTTCGACACGACGCGCATCCATGCCGAGGCGGCGGTGGAATTCGCACTGAGTTGATGCGCGTCTCCTAAAGTGGCTGAAGCCATCTGGCGCCGGGTCTTTCCTTCGCTAGAATGTCGGTGATTTTCAAAACAGGGCATTTCGAGGGACACGATGGATTTTGCGCTTCCATGGCCGACGAGCCAGGGCGAATGGCTGGCCTGGTCGAGCGCGGTCTTCACCGTGCTGCTCGGCCTTCTGTTTTTCCTGGCGCCGGGGCTGGCGTTCCGTATCCTGCGCCTGCAGGCGAAACCCGAGAAGGCGGCGGCGATCGCCGAGGGGCGCGGCCGCATGTCGGGCTTTTATCTCGGAGTCGGCCTGTGCTGCATCCTGCTCGCGCAGCCGCTGGTCTACATGGCGCTCGGATTTTCATGGCTGTTCACTGCCTTCGGCCGGCTGCTGTCGATGATGTCGGATGGCGCCAATACACCTTTCAATTGGATTTCCATTGTGGTGGAATTGGCGCTCGCGGCCTTGCCGCTCGCCTTTGCCTTCGGCTTTGTGCCCTGAATCCTGGGGTATTCAGGCGCGCGGGACGCTGATCTTTCGCCGGATGCGACAATAGTGCCTGAAAACCATGCGGAACGACGCATTGCGGTCTTAAAATGCCTGTGCTAGACGGCAATCGACTTTCGGCCGGGGATAGCGGAAGCCGCGCCTCCGTGCTTGAAAAAATGCAGTAAGGTCAAAGATTTAGCCAGAGTTTTTGCTCGCGCCAACAATCTGCGGCCTGTCAGACAAGAGAAAAGACGGTCCGTGGCTCAATCGTCATCGCCAATCTCAGGTGTCGCAGAACGCTATGCCGGTTCGCTGTTCGAACTGGCATCGCAGGCAAATTCCGTCGCCAAGGTCGAGGCCGATCTCACCAGTTTCGAGGCCATGCTCGCGGGCAGTGGCGACCTCACCCGGCTGATCAACAGCCCGGTATTCTCCAGCGAGGACCAGGCCAAGGCCATCGGGGCGATCGCCGACAGGGCCGGCATCATCGGTCTGACCGGCAATTTCCTGCGCGTCGTCGCCAAGAACCGCCGCCTGTTCGCGGTGCCCGGCATGATCAAGGCATTCCGCCAGATCGCCGCTGAGCACCGTGGCGAGGCTGCCGCCGAGGTGACGTCGGCTCATGAGCTGACCGCGGCCCAGCAGACCGAACTCAAGGCCGCGCTGAAGGGCGTTGCCGGCAAGGACGTGGCCATTTCCGTCACCGTCGATCCATCGCTGCTCGGCGGGTTGGTGGTCAAGATGGGCTCGCGCCAGATCGATACGTCGCTCAAAACCAAACTCAATTCGCTCAAGCTTGCACTGAAAGAGGTCGGCTGATGGACATCCGCGCCGCGGAAATTTCCGCAATTCTGAAAGATCAGATCAAGAATTTCGGCAAGGAGGCCGAGGTCTCCGAAGTCGGACAGGTGCTGTCCGTCGGTGACGGTATCGCCCGCGTCTATGGCCTCGACAATGTCCAGGCCGGCGAAATGGTCGAATTCCCAGGCGGCATCCGCGGCATGGCGCTCAACCTCGAAGCCGACAATGTCGGCGTCGTCATCTTCGGCGCCGACCGCGACATCAAGGAAGGCGACATCGTCAAGCGCACCGGCGCCATCGTCGACGTTCCTGTCGGCCCCGGCCTGCTCGGCCGCGTCGTCGACGCGCTTGGCAACCCGATCGACGGCAAGGGCCCGATCAAGGCGACCGAACGCAAGCGCGTCGACGTCAAGGCACCAGGCATCATTCCGCGCAAATCGGTCAACGAGCCGATGTCAACCGGCCTCAAGGCCATCGACGCCCTGATCCCGGTCGGCCGCGGCCAGCGCGAGCTGGTCATCGGTGACCGCCAGACCGGCAAGACCGCCATCATCCTCGACACGATGCTCAACCAGAAGTCGGTGCACGATAACGGCCCGGAAAAGGAAAAGCTCTACTGCGTCTACGTCGCCGTCGGCCAGAAGCGTTCGACCGTCGCGCAGTTCGTCAAGGTTCTGGAAGAGCGCGGCGCGCTCGAATACTCGATCATCATCGCCGCCACCGCTTCCGACCCGGCGCCGATGCAGTTCCTGGCGCCGTTCGCCGGCTGCACCATGGGCGAATATTTCCGCGACAACGGCATGCATGCGCTGATCAGCTATGATGATCTGTCGAAGCAGGCCGTCGCTTATCGCCAGATGTCGTTGTTGCTGCGCCGCCCGCCAGGCCGCGAAGCCTATCCCGGCGACGTCTTCTACCTGCACTCGCGCTTGCTCGAGCGCGCCGCGAAGCTCAACGACGATCTGGGCGGCGGATCGCTGACCGCCCTGCCGATCATCGAGACGCAGGCCAACGACGTGTCGGCCTATATCCCGACCAATGTGATCTCGATCACCGACGGCCAGATCTTCCTCGAAACCAACCTGTTCTTCCAGGGCATCCGTCCGGCCGTCAACGTCGGCCTCTCGGTCAGCCGCGTCGGCTCGGCCGCGCAGATCAAAGCGATGAAGCAGGTTGCCGGCTCGATCAAGGGCGAGCTCGCGCAGTACCGCGAAATGGCGGCCTTCGCGCAGTTCGGCTCGGATCTCGATGCCGCCACGCAGCGCCTGCTCAACCGCGGATCGCGCCTGACCGAACTCCTGAAGCAGCCGCAGTTCTCGCCGCTGAAGACGGAAGAGCAGGTCGCGGTGATCTTCGCCGGCGTCAACGGCTATCTCGACAAGCTGCCGGTCAACCAGGTCGGCAAGTTCGAGCACGGCCTGCTCAGCCACATGCGTGCGGCGGGCAAGGACGTTCTCGACGCCATCCGCAAGGAAAAGGCGCTTTCGGACGATCTGCGCGCCAAGCTCAAGGCCGAGATCGACGCCTTCGCCAAGACCTTCGCCTGAGCGAAGCGCCAGTCCGGATGAGACAAGACGGGATCAGGTTTGAAGCATGCCTTCATTAAAAGACCTTCGTAACCGTATCGCCTCGGTCAAGGCGACGCAGAAGATCACCAAGGCGATGCAGATGGTCGCCGCGGCGAAGCTGCGCCGTGCGCAAGAGGCGGCGGAAGCGGCGCGCCCCTATTCGGAGCGCATGGGTTCCGTGCTGGCCAACATCACCCAAGCGATCGGCGGTGGCGGCGATGCGCCGGCGCTGATGACGGGCACCGGTAAGGACGCCGTGCATCTGCTCGTGGTCTGCACCGCCGAGCGCGGCCTGTGCGGCGGTTTCAATTCGCAGATCGCCCGTCTTGCCCGCGATCACATCCGCCGGCTTCTGGCCGATGGCAAGCAGGTCAAGATCATCTGCGTCGGCAAGAAGGGTTTCGACATCCTGCGCCGCGACTATGCATCGATGATCATCGACCGCGTCGATTTGCGCGAGGTCAAGACGCTCGGCTTCGTCAATGCCGACGCGATCGCCAAGAAGGTCATTCATCTGTTCAACGAGGGCGCCTTCGACATCTGCACGCTGTTCTATTCGCAGTTCAAGTCGGTGATCAGCCAGATCCCGACCGCGCAGCAGATCATCCCGGCCGGCGTCGCTTCGGCTCCGGCCGCGGCGGTGGATGGCGGCAGCGCCGTCTATGAATATGAGCCGGAGCCGGGCGAAATCCTCTCCGACCTCATCCCGCGCAACATCTCCGTGCAGGTTTTCCGGGCGCTGCTCGAAAACGCCGCCGGCGAAATGGGCGCCAAGATGAGCGCCATGGACAATGCGACGCGCAACGCCGGCGAGATGATCAACAAGCTGTCGATCACCTACAACCGCCAGCGGCAGGCGCAGATCACCAAGGAACTGATCGAAATTATTTCGGGCGCCGAGGCGCTCTAGGCGCGGTCCGCGGGTGACTTTCCCGCGAACCGGACCGCGTGAGAAACAAAGGACGAAAAGGGTAAAGACGATGGCGAAAGCAGCGACCCCCCAGAAGGCAACTCCGAAGACGGCAGCCCCCAAGGCAGCAGCCCCCGTGAAGGCGGCCAGGGCTCCGGCGGCGGCAAAAGCTGCTCCGGCCAAGGCAGCAGCAGCGCCGGCCAAGGCCGTGGTTGCCAAGACGCAGGCCGTGGTCACGAAAGCCACCGGCGTTGTCGGCAGGGTTCGGCAGGTCATCGGCGCCGTTGTCGACGTGCAATTCGGCGATCACCTGCCGGCGATCCTGAACGCGCTCGAGACGACCAATGTCGGCAACCGCCTGGTGCTCGAAGTTGCCCAGCATCTGGGTGAAAACACCGTGCGCTGCATCGCGATGGACTCCACCGAAGGTCTGGTGCGCGGCCAGGAAGTGCGCGACACCGGCGCTCCGATCACCGTGCCGGTCGGCCCGGGCATGCTCGGCCGCATCATCAACGTCATCGGCGAACCGGTCGACGAAGAAGGCCCGGTCGACGCAATCGAAATGCGCTCGATCCATCAGCCGGCGCCGACCTATGTCGAGCAGTCGACGGAAGCCCAGATCCTGATCACCGGCATCAAGGTGCTCGACCTCTTGGCGCCTTACGCCAAGGGCGGCAAGATCGGCCTGTTCGGCGGCGCCGGCGTCGGCAAGACCGTGCTGATCCAGGAACTGATCAACAACATCGCCAAGGCGCATGGCGGCTACTCGGTGTTCGCCGGCGTCGGCGAGCGCACCCGCGAAGGCAACGATCTCTATCACGAGTTCATCGAATCCGGCGTCAACAAGAAGGGCGGCGGCGAAGGCTCCAAGGCAGCGCTGGTGTACGGCCAGATGAACGAGCCGCCGGGCGCGCGCGCCCGTGTCGGCCTGACCGGCTTGACGGTCGCCGAATATTTCCGCGACCAGGGCCAGGACGTGCTGTTCTTCGTCGACAACATCTTCCGCTTCACGCAGGCGGGTTCCGAAGTGTCGGCGCTGCTCGGCCGCATCCCGTCGGCCGTGGGCTACCAGCCGACGCTCGCCACCGACATGGGCGCGCTTCAGGAACGCATCACCACCACCACCAAGGGCTCGATCACCTCGGTGCAGGCGATCTACGTGCCGGCCGACGACTTGACCGATCCGGCACCGGCGACCTCGTTCGCTCACCTTGACGCGACGACGACGCTCAACCGTTCGATCGCCGAGAAGGGCATCTATCCGGCCGTCGATCCGCTGGACTCGACTTCGCGCATGCTCGACCCGCTGGTCGTCGGCGACGAGCATTATGGCGTCGCCCGCCAGGTGCAGTCGATCCTCCAGCGCTACAAGTCGCTGCAGGACATCATCGCCATCCTCGGCATGGATGAGCTCTCGGAAGAGGACAAGCAGACGGTGGCCCGCGCCCGCAAGATCGAGCGCTTCCTGTCACAGCCCTTCTTCGTCGCCGAAGTGTTCACCGGCGCGCCTGGCAAGCTCGTCGACCTCGCCGACACCATCAAGGGCTTCAAGGGCCTCTGCAACGGCGACTACGACCACCTGCCGGAAGCCGCCTTCTACATGGTCGGCGGCATCGAGGAAGCGGTCGAGAAGGCACAGCGCCTCGCGGCAGAAGCGGCGTAAATCAAGCGAATAGGGAGTAGTGGGCAGCGAGAAGAGAATAGCGGCGTGACCTGGGCGTTTCGTGCTCCCATCACTATCGACTACTCACTATTCCCTACCCGCTAAATTGACATGGCTGAAGCTTTCAAGTTCGAACTGGTTTCGCCGGAACGCCTGCTGGTTTCCGCCGAGGTCGAATCCGTCGTTATTCCAGGCGCCGAAGGCGAGATGACCGTCATGGCTCATCACGCGCCGGTCATGACCACGATCAAGCCGGGTGTCGTCACGGTGAAGAGCGCCTCGGGGAGCGAGGAACGCTATGTCGTGTTCGGCGGCTTCGCCGACATCGTCCCGGCCGGCTGCACGCTGCTGGCGGAATCGGCTGTCGCGGTGAAGGACGTCGACCGCGCCGATCTCACCCGCCGCATCCAGGAAGCCAGGGAAGATGCCGCGGACGCCAAGGACGATCAGTCGCGCAGCAAGGCCGAACAATTCCTTAGCCAGCTCACCACGCTGGAAGGCGCGATCCTGCCGGCCTGAAACTCGTCTCAAGGTGACGGATTGGAGCGGGGCCTTGCCCCGCTTTTTTTGTTTGTCGGGCTATTGTGGCGTGAGAGTTGGTGTGGCGGCGGTGCTGGAGGTGCACGACGAATCAAGGTTCTGTACCGCTCGCGCCTTGCTGTCCTTCAGCTTCTATGCCGAGCGCGGCGAAGGCCAAAGTCGGGCCGTCTCGTCGCAGGTGGACGAGATGGACGGCCACGAGTTCCATCAGCGTCTGGCGCTCGGCGTGATCCCGGGCGAAGCCGGCCATGTCAAACACCGCCGTCACGGTTTCGTTCGCCGGCAGCTGCTGGTCCAAAAGCGCGGTCATCGGCGCATCGAGCGGATCGGTGAAATGGCCTTCCGGCAACGCCTTTCCGCGCGCCGCGCAGGCGGCGATCCAGGCAGCCACCACCAGCGTGAGATGGACCAGCTCGGTGCCGGCTTCGAGGCACTCGACAGCCGAGGCGATAATGCGCTGCGGCAGTTTCTGGCTGCCGTCATTGGCGATCTGCGCCGTGCGGTGGGCAAGTGCCGTGTTTGAAAAACGCTCCGCAAGCTCAGCCGTATACGCTGATGGGTCGAGGCCGGCATCGTCCGGCAACGTTGTTATGGCCTCTTGCCATAGCGCGTCGACGAACCGCCGGATCGCCGGATCGGCGAAGGCGCTGTCGACCGTCGCGTGGCCGCTGAGCAGGCCGAGATAGGCGATGCCCGAATGCGCGCCGTTGAGCAGCCTCAGCTTCATGTCCTCGAAGGGAGCGACATCCCCAACCATGGTGACGCCGAATTTTTCCCAGGCCGGACGGCCCGTCGGGAAATCGTCCTCGATCACCCACTGGCGGAAGGGTTCCGTCATCACCGGCCAGGCGTCGTCGACACCAAGTTCGCCCGCTATCCGCGCCCTGCCGGCATCGGTCGTGGCTGGCACGATGCGGTCGACCATGCTTGACGGAAATGCGACGTGACCGGCGATGTGGTCGGCCATTCCGGCATCGGCCGCCGAACCGGCACCGGCATCGCGCCGCGTGGCGAATTCGATCAGCAGCCGGTGCAAGGTGGCGCCGTTGGCCGGCAGGTTGTCGCAACAAAGCACGGTAAAGGGCGGTGTGCCAGCAGCCAGCCTCCGGGCGAGCGCTTCGGTCAGAAAACCATGCGCCGTCTTCGGTGTTCGCGGGTTGTCAAGGTCGTGGACGATGTCGGCATGCGCCGCGTCCAATCCGCCTCCGGCCGCCCGCAAATAGGCTTTCTCGGTGATCGTCAGCGTCACGATGCGGGTCCGCGGATCGGCCAGCACCGCCAGAACCGCTTCCGGGTCTTCCGGCGCCACCAGCAGCGAGCCGATCGAGCCGATGACATGCAGCTTCTCGCCGCCGCTGCCGCGCACCGCCAAGGTGTATAGCCCGTCCTGCGGCGCCAGCGCGTCGCGCGTATCGGCGCTGCGCAGCGACACGCCTGATATGCCCCAGTCCGTTTCGCCGGCCGCCAGGCATTCATCGATATAAGCGGCCTGGTGGGCGCGGTGAAAGGCGCCGACGCCCAGATGAACGATGCCCGGCGTGATCGCGCCACGATCATATCGAGGCGCGGCGACCTTGACCGGCAATGCCTGCGCCGTGCGGTTGGAAAGGCGGCGGTCTGTCATCAATTCGGCACTCATCTCATGGAACGGTTTGCGGGGTAACACTGACGGCGTCCGCCGACAATGCTTAGCTTCGCTTAGGAGTCATCATACAACANCGACCTTGACCGGCAATGCCTGCGCCGTGCGGTTGGAAAGGCGGCGGTCTGTCATCAATTCGGCACTCATCTCGTGGAACGGTTTGCGGGGTAACACTGACGGCGTCCGCCGACAATGCTTAGCTTCGCTTAGGAGTCATCATACAACAACCAGATTTTTGTATGTTGACATTATTTCTGACCGATCCTACCCATGGAGCCGGAGGATGGCCGTGGCACTGACCAATGCGGATTTGCTGTTTTCAGCCGAGGCGCGTCCGCTGTCGATCGCCCGCGCTCTCTACGCCGGCATCAAGGACCTGCCGATCATCAGTCCTCACGGCCATACCGACCCGCGCTGGTATGCGTTGAACGAGCCGTTCCCCGATCCCGCGCAACTGCTCATCGTGCCGGACCACTATATTTTTCGCATGCTGTTCAGTCAGGGCGTGCGGCTGGAGGCTCTCGGCGTGCCGACCCTCGATGGTGCGCCCGTCGAGACCGACGGCAGGGCGATCTGGCGGCTGTTCGGCGAACACTATTACCTCTTCCGTGGCACGCCGACCCGGTTGTGGTTCGACCATGTCCTTGCGCATCTGTTCGGCATCGAAGAGCCTTTGAGCGCCGCGACCGCCGACCGTCATTACGATACGATCGCAACGCTGCTGCAGTGGGAGAACTTCCGCCCTCGGGCGCTGTTCGAGCGCTTCAACATCGAGGTCATCGCGACGACCGAAGGCGCGCTCGACGATCTCAAATGGCACCAGATGATCCGCGACAGCGGCTGGGAGGGCCGTGTTGTCACCGCCTATCGGCCGGACGCCGTCGTCGATCCGGATTTCGAAGGCTTTTCGGCCAATCTCGATCGGCTCGGCGAGATCACCGGCTGCGACACCGGGACCTGGGCCGGTTATCTCGACGCGCATCGCCAGCGGCGCGCCTTCTTCAGGAGCTTCGGCGCGACGTCGTCGGATCACGGTCATCCGACGGCGGAGACCGCCAATCTTTCCGACGCGGCGGCGCAGGAGCTGTTCAACCGGGTCCGCGCCGGCTCGCAGGATGAGCGCGAGCGAAAATTGTTTCGCGCGCAGATGCTGACCGAGATGGCCAAGATGAGCCGGGACGACGGGCTGGTCATGCAGATCCATCCCGGCTCCATGCGCAATCATTCGGCTTCTGCTTTCCAGAAATTCGGCAGGGACAAGGGTTTCGATATCCCGGCCCGGACCGACTATGTAACGGCATTGAAGCCATTGCTGGACTGCGTCGGGCTGGAGCGTGACCTGACCGTCATCCTGTTCACGCTGGATGAGACCAGCTATGCGCGCGAACTGGCGCCGTTGGCCGGCGTCTATCCGGCGCTGAAGCTCGGGCCGGCCTGGTGGTTCCACGACAGCCCGGAAGGCATGCGCCGGTTCCGCGAGATGACCACCGAGACCGCCGGCTTCTACAACACGGTCGGCTTCAACGACGACACCCGCGCCTTTCCGTCGATCCCGGCCCGCCATGACGTGGCACGGCGGGTCGACTGTGCGTTCCTGGCGCGTCTCGTCGCCGAGCACAGGCTGCGTGAGGAGGAGGCGCATGAACTCGCGAAGGAGCTTGCCTACACGCTTGCCAAGAATGCGTACCGGCTCTGAGCCGGGCGTTTCGATTTTCAATGGGAGGAAGTCATGTTGCATTTTTCGAAATTGACGGCCGCGACATTCGCCATCGGTTCGCTGCTGATCGGCGCTGCCAACGCCGAAACCGTGCTGCGATCCTCGGATACCCATCCAGACGGCTACCCGACCGTCGAGGCGGTCAAGTACATGGGCGACCTGCTCAAGCAGCGCACCGCCGGCCGCTATTCGATCGAGGTCTATCACTCGGCGCAACTCGGCGAGGAAAAGGACACGATCGAGCAGACCCAGGCCGGCGTCATCGACCTCGACCGTGTCTCGATGGGACCGTTCAACGGCATCGTGCCGGAGACCGCCGTGCCGTCGCTGCCCTACATGTTCCGCTCCGTCGAGCACATGCGCCACGTCATGGACGGCGGTGTCGGCGACCAGATCCTGAAGGCCTTCGAGGCGCATGATCTCGTCGGCCTCGCCTTCTACGATTCCGGTGCTCGGTCCTTCTACAACACCAAGAAGGACATTACCTCGATGGCGGACATGAAAGGCATGAAGTTCCGCGTCATCCAGTCCGATGTGTTCGTCGACATGGTCAACGCGCTAGGTGCCAACGCCACGCCGATGGCCTATGGCGAAGTCTATTCGGCGCTGCAGACCGGCGTCATCGACGGCGCCGAAAACAACTGGCCGAGCTTCGAATCCGCCAAGCACTACGAAGTGGCCAAGCATTACACGATGGACGAACACCAGATCGTGCCGGAAGTGCTGGTCATGTCGAAGGCAAGCTGGGACAAGCTCTCGCCCGAAGACCAGGCGATCGTGCGTCAGGCAGCCAAGGACAGCGTCGTCAAGATGCGCGAACTGTGGGACGCGCAGGAGAAGAAGTCGCGCGGCATCGTCGAGGCCGCGGGCGTCAAGGTCAGCCAGATCGACAAGCAGCCGCTGATCGACGCGATGAAGCCCGTCTACGACAAGTACTTGTCGACGCCTGAATTGAAGGACCTGGCCGCCCGCATACAGGCCGAGAAATGAACGGCAGGGGCAATGGATCGAGCGGCGCGGAGACCTCCGCGCTGCCTTCGGACGCGTCGGCCATGCGAGGATTCTGGCTGGGTGCGGAGCGGGTCCTGTCGGGACTTGCCAGGCTGGCGCTTTGGATCAGCGGCGCCGGCTTGACGCTGATGACGATCATCATCTTCTGGCAGGTCTTCTCGCGTTATGTGCTGAACCGTTCGCCAAGCTGGACGGAACCCTTCTCGGTACTGCTGATGGGCTGGTTCATTTTTCTCGGCGCCGCCGTCGGCGTGCGCGAACGCACCCATCTCGGCTTCGACGTGCTGCTCTATGTCCTGCCTGTTTCGGCCAAGGCGGTGCTGCGCAGCATTTCCGACCTTGTCGTGCTGGCCTTCGGCGCCGGCATGATCGTCTATGGCGTGCAATTGGCCAGGCTAACCTGGAACACGGTCATGCCGTCACTTGCCCTGCCGGGCGGCGCCAGCTTCCTGCCGGTCATCCTGGGTGGGGCGCTGGTCTGCCTGTTTTCGCTGGAACGGCTGGCCGGGCGCTTTGCCGGCCTGCCCGTCGACGCCGACATTCATGCAACCGGCGAGGAGCCCTGAACCATGGCCCTGATCGTCCTGTTCGGCACCTTCGTGTTCCTGCTGGTCATCGGCACGCCGATCGCCTTCTGTCTCGGCGTCGCCAGCTTCGCCACGATCCTCACGCTTGGCCTGCCGCCGGTCGTCGTGTTCCAGCGGCTCAATTCCGGCGTCGCCGTGTTTTCGCTGATGGCCATCCCGTTCTTCATCTTCGCCGGCGACCTGATGGTGCGCGGTGGTATCGCCGCTCGGCTGGTCGCGCTGGCAGGCTCCCTGGTCGGTCATTTGCGCGGCGGTCTGGGGCAGGTCAACATCGCCGCATCGACCATGTTCGGTGGCATCTCCGGCTCGGCCGTGGCGGATGCGTCGGCGGTCGGCGGGCTGATGATTCCGCAGATGAAGGCGCGCGGCTACGGCATCGACTATGCCGTCAACATCACCTCTGTCGGGGCCATCATCGCCCTTCTCATTCCACCGTCCCACAACATGATCATCTATTCGATCTCCGCCGGCGGCCGTATCTCGATCGCCGACCTGTTCACGGCTGGCGTGCTACCGGGTCTGCTGCTGGCGCTGTCGCTGATGATAACGGCCTATTGGGTCGCCAGCCGCCGGGGATATCCGACGGAGCCCTTCGCCGGCTTCGGCCGGGCCTTGCAGCTCCTTGTCGCCGCCATTCCCGGGCTCATCCTGATCGCCATCATCTTCGGCGGCGTCAGGTCCGGTGTCTTCACCGCGACCGAGAGCTCCTGCATTGCCATCGTCTACGCGTTCCTGGTGACGCTGATCATCTACCGCTCGATGAGCTGGGGCGATTTCGTCGCGGCGACGACGGCCTCGGTGCGCACCACGGCCATGGTGCTGATGATCATCGGCTGCGCGGCGGCCTTCGGCTGGCTGCTCGCCTATCTCAGGGTGCCGGCGGCGCTGGTCGCCTTTCTGCAGTCGGTGTCCGACAACAAGCTGGTGATCCTGCTGCTGATCAACGTCGTCCTGCTCATCCTCGGCACCTTCATGGACATGTCGCCGCTGATCATCATCACGACACCGATCTTCCTGCCGGTGGTCATGGCCTATGGCGTCGATCCCGTGCATTTCGGCGTCATCCTCATCCTCAATCTCGGCATCGGGCTTTGCACGCCACCGGTCGGCGCGGTTCTATTCGTCAGCTGCGCGATCGGCCGCATTCCGATCTGGACCGCGATGCGCTCGATCTGGCCATTCTACGGCGCCGCCTTCGCCGTGCTGATGCTTGTCACNAGGAGGTCACCGAGGTGTCCGATACCGCAAACGACCTCAGGGTCGAGAGAAAACCCAAGCTGTCGGAAACCGTCATGGGGGCGATCCGCAAGCAGCTGCAGGCGGGCGAGATCCTGCCCGGCCACAAGCTGCCGACCGAGGGCCAGCTGACCGAAACCTTCGGCGTCAGCCGCACAGTCATCCGCGAGGCGCTGGCCAAGCTTGCCGCCGACGGTCTGGTCGAGCCGCGGCAGGGCGCCGGGGTGTTCGTCACCGAGCATATTTCGACCATGTTCGGGGCGCTGGCCGCCGACATGGGAGCCAAGGATTCGGTCGCGCTCAACGTGCTCGAGGTGCGGCTGGCGATCGAGATCGAATCGGCTGGGCTCGCCGCCATCCGCCGCAACGCCGCGCAGGAGGCGGCGATCCAGGAAGCCTTCTTCGAGTTCGAGCGGCTGCTGCTCGGCAGCCAGCCGACCGGCCCGGCCGACCTGGCCTTCCATCGCGCCATCGCCAGCGCCACCAACAACCCGTTCTATGTCGAGATGCTCGACGTGCTCGGCCGGCGCGCCATTCCATGCGACGTGACCTCGCCCTGGTCGACCGAACTGGCGCAGTCCGACAGCTACCAGCGCGGGCTACAGCGCGAGCATCTGGTGATCCTGAACGCGATCACGGCCGGCGATGCCGAAGCCGCGCGCGAGGCGATGCGCGCCCATCTCGGCGCCAGCCAGCAGCGTTATCGCGCGCGCCTGCAGGCGCGACAGGCCTATTACGCCAGTTCGGTCAAGGCGGCCGCGGGCGAATGATCCACCGAAAGCCAGGACAGAGATGAGCCAGAACCACATCGACTATACATCGCGCTTCGCCATCGACCCGGCGGCCGCCGCCGCCATGGGAACGGACGAGCTGCGCCATAATTTCCATATCGAGGACCTCTTCCAGCCCGGCCGCATCAGCCTGACCTACACGCACTACGACCGCATGATCGTCGGCGGCGCCATGCCCGTGGGAACGGCATTGCCATTGGAAGCGATCAAGCCGACCGGCACCAACGGGTTTCTCGACCGGCGCGAATTGATCGCCGCCAACATCGGCGGCGCCGGCACGATCGAAGCCGGCGGCCAGTCCTTCGACCTGCGGGCGCGCGACATGCTCTATCTCGGCATGGGCGCTGACACGGTTTCCTTCGCTTCCGCCGATAAGAACGACCCCGCCAAGTTCTATCTGCTCAGCGCGCCGGCGCATCAGGCTCATCCGAGCCGGCTGATCCGCCTCGATGACGCCAAGCGCCTCGATCTCGGCAGCAAGGAGGCCTGCAACGAGCGCTCGATCTTCCAGTTCATCCATGCCGGGGGAACAAAAACCTGCCAGCTCGTCGTCGGCATGACCCAGCTGGCGCCGGGCTCCATCTGGAACACCATGCCGTGCCATGTGCATGACCGGCGCATGGAGGCCTACCTCTATTTCGACCTGCCCGAGGCGGCGCGCGTCTTCCACTTCATGGGCGAGCCGGACGAGACACGCCACATCGTCATGCGCAACGAGGAGGCGGTGCTGTCGCCGGGCTGGTCGATCCACTCTGGCGCCGGCACCTCCAACTATGCCTTTATCTGGGCGATGGCCGGCGACAATGTCGACTACACCGATCTCGATCCGGTGGCGATGGACATGCTGCGGTGAGCGACCTCACAGCCTTCAGCCTGGCCGGCAAGCGCATCCTGGTGACCGGCGCCAACACCGGCATCGGCCAAGGCATCGCGGTCTCGATCGCGCGCGCCGGTGGCGCCGTGATCGGCGTCGGCCGCTCGTCGATGGACGACACCGTGAGCAAGGTCGGCGCGGTGGGCGGCCAATTCGAGGCGATGAGCATCGATCTTGCCGACACGGCAGCAGTCGGACCGATGCTGGACCGCGTCTGGGACCAAAACGGTCCGATCGACGGGCTGGTCAACAATGCCGGCATCATCCGGCGAGCCGATGCCGTCGATCTCGGCGAAGCCGACTGGGACGACGTGATCGACGTCAATTTGAAGTCCGTCTTCCTGCTGTGTCAGTCCTTTGCGCGGCGCGTCCTTGCCGGTGGACGCCAGGGCAAGATCGTCAACATCGCCTCGGTGCTGAGTTTCCAGGGCGGCATCCGCGTCGCGTCCTACACGGCCTCCAAGCATGGCGTGCTCGGCCTCACTAGGCTGCTCGCCTGCGAGTGGGGGGCGAAGGGCATCAACGTCAACGGCATAGCGCCGGGCTATATCGACACCAACAACACACAGGCGCTGCGCGCCGATCCCGACCGCAGCGCGGCCATCCTTGGGCGCATTCCCGCCGGCCGCTGGGGCGAGCCCGGAGACATTGGCGATGCCGCCGTCTTCCTGCTGGCGCCGGCCTCGAACTATATGCATGGCGCGGTGGTGCCGGTGGACGGGGGATGGCTTGCGCGATGAGGAGAAGACAATGACCGAGCCGAAGATGTTCGCGCATGCCGGCCAGGGTGCCTGGACCCCGACCCCGGACGGCAATCGCCGGCGGGTTCTCCTCTCCACCGACGAACTGATGATGGTCGAATTCGGTTTCGATAAGGGTGGTGTCGGCGCCCTGCATTCGCATCCGCATGTGCAGGCGAGCTATGTCGCCGAAGGCCGCTTTGAGGTGACCATCGACGGCCGGACCGAAATCGTCGAGACCGGCGGCAGCTTCATCGTGCCGTCCGGCCTGGTGCACGGCGTCAAGGCGCTCGAGGCGGGGCGGCTGGTCGACAGTTTTACGCCGCACCGCGCCGATTTCCTCGCCTGACCGCGTCGCCGACGATTTCTCGGCCAACGAAAAAACCCGCGCCTCCAAGGAAGCGCGGGTTTGTTGCCTGGGCGCCAACGGAGCCCGCGGTACTCCAAACATCACCGCAGGTGCGAAAGCTACCGCATCATGGTGAAGATAGACTTAATGAACGTCAGGTGATGCGCCTGAGCAGGCCGAAAAGCCGTTCGAACGTCTTGCCATAGGGCGGCCGCAGAAGGCTCCCCGCGCTCAAGCGCGACTGCAGGAACACCGGTTTCTCCTTGCTGAAGGTGCGGAAACCCCATTCGCCGTGATAGGCGCCCATGCCGCTGGCGCCGACGCCGCCAAAGGGCTGGTTCTCCTGCACCAGATGCAGCATGCAGTCGTTGATGGTGACGCCACCGGCGACCGTCTCACGCAGGATGCGCTGGCGGTTGCCGCTGTCGTTGCCGAACCAGTAGAGCGCCAGCGGCCGGTCGGCCCGGTTCACATGGCCGATCGCATCGTCGACCGTGGCGTATTCGACGATCGGCAGCACCGGGCCGAAAATCTCCTCGCGCATCAGCCGCAGATCGGGGCCGGCGTTGCTGACCAGGGTCGGCAGGAGCTTCCGGCTCGTGGCGCCGAACGCTTCGCCGGCCGGATTTATTTCGGTGACGTCGGCGCCGGCCTCGCGGGCTTCCGCGACCATGGCGCGCAGGCGCTGGTAATGCCGGTCGCTGATGATGGCGGTATAGTCGGGGTTGTCGCGCAGCGAGGGGTAGAGCCGCGCCATGGCGATGGCGAGCTTCGCGGCGACCGTACCGGCTTGTCCCTTCGGCACCAGCAAATAGTCCGGCGCGATGCAGGTCTGCCCGGCATTCAACAACTTGCCATAGGCGACGCTGGCGACCGCAGTGTCGAGATCGCAGGAGGGATCGAGGATCGCCGGCGACTTGCCGCCGAGTTCGAGTGTGACGGGGGTCAGGTTGGCGGCGGCGGCGATCGCGACCTGGCGGCCGACCGCGGTCGAACCGGTGAACAGCAGATGATCGAACGGCATCGAGACGAAGGCCTTCCCCGTATCGGCATCACCGGAAATGACGCTGAGTTCGTCCGGAGCGAAATGTTCGCCGGCCAGCTTGGCCAGCAACCCAGAGAAGGCCGGCGTCAGTTCGGACGGCTTGACCAGCACGCGGTTGCCGGCGGCAAGCGCTGCCGTAACCGGCGCGACGGCGAGCTGGAAGGGATAGTTCCAGGGCGACACGATGCCGACGACCCCGAGCGGCTGCGGCACGAGGCGGTTCCTGCCTGGCAGGAACGGCAAGGTGGTGGCAATCCGGCGCTCCCGCATCCAGCCGCCGACATGGGCGAGCGCATGGCGAATGCCTGCGCGCACGACGAACAGTTCGGCCAGGCGGGTTTCATGCGCCGAGCGGCCGCCGAAGTCGGCGTCGATCGCCGCGCAGATTTCAGTCTCGTGCCGCTCGGTCAGCGCCAGCAGGCGCCTCAGCCGATCCTTGCGGACGCCAAGGTCGGGAAATGGTTGTGCCTTGAAGGCGGCGCGCTGCAGCCGGAACCGTTCGTCCAGCAAATCCTGTCTCACCTGCAGCATCGCGCCCCTCCTGGCGTGTCGGCGAAGGCAAGCTTACATCGCAACGCGGCGGAATCCATCAGGGGTGCGTTTGCCGCTGGGGAAGGCGGCGCCGGCAGTGTTGCCGAGGGCATTGAAAGGGCGGTTGTGATGGGATGAGCGGTGGGCTACTCCAATGCCTCACAAGGAGTTGCCCTTGACCATCTTCCCCGATCTCTCCCGTACGCGAAATATCGCTTGCCGCCAGGTGGCCGCCTGATGCCGGCACAGGCGGCGAGCATGCTGGCCGGCGATTCCAAGCGGCGCGTCCTGAAGGACGTGTTCGGCTTCGACGATTTTCGTCCCGGCCAGGCCGACGTGATGGATGCGCTGCTGGCCGGGCGGCATGTGCTGGCCGTCATGCCGACGGGCGCGGGCAAATCGCTCTGCTACCAGGTTCCGGCGCTGGTTTTGGGCGGGCTCACTCTCGTCGTCTCGCCGCTGGTGGCTCTGATGCAGGACCAGGTCGCGGCGCTGCGGCTTGCCGGCGTGGCGGCCGATACGATCAATTCCTCGCTCGACCGCGAGGCCAACGTCGCCGCCTGGCGCCGTGTGGCATCTGGCCAGACGCGGCTGCTCTATCTGGCGCCGGAGCGGCTGATGACCGAGCGCATGCTGGACGCCCTCTCCAGGCTCCACGTCAGCTTGATCGCCATCGACGAGGCGCATTGCATCTCGCAATGGGGTCCGGCGTTCCGGCCCGAGTATGAGGATCTCTCCCGGTTGCGCGGTATCTTTGCCAATGTGCCGATCGTCGCGGTGACGGCGACGGCCGATGAGAGTACGCGCACCGACATCGCCGCCCGCCTGTTCGCCGAGCAGGTCGAAACGCTGGTGCTGGGTTTCGACCGGCCCAACATCAAGCTGGCCATCGCGCCCAAGCAGGACAGCAAGCGCCAGCTGCTCGGCTTCATCGAGCGCCATGCGGGCAAGAGCGGCATCATCTATTGCTTGTCGCGCAAGAAAACCGAAGAGATGGCGGCCTTTCTGAAGCGCAACGGCGTCACCGCGCTCGCCTATCACGCCGGCATGAACAAGGAGGCGCGTGAAGCCAATCAAAACGCCTTCATGACCTTGTCCGGCGTCGTCATGGTGGCGACCATCGCGTTCGGCATGGGCATCGACAAGCCTGACGTCGCCTATGTCTTCCACACCGATATGCCGGGCAGCTTGGAAGCCTACTATCAGGAAATCGGCCGAGCCGGCCGCGACGGACGCGAGGCCGAGGCGCATATGCTTTACGGCCTTGGCGACATCCGCATGCGCCGGCTGTTCATCGACGACGAGGATGCCTCGTCAGAGCACAAGAGGCGGTCGCACCGCCGGTTGGACACGCTGATCGGCTATTGCGAGACCGCGCAATGCCGCCGCCAGGTGCTGCTCGGTTATTTCGGCGAAGAGGCTCAAGCCTGCGGCAATTGCGACAACTGCCTCGATCAGGCGCCGCGCGCCGATGGCAGTACCGAAGCACGGAAGATCCTCGCGGCAATTGCAGAGAGCGGTGAGCGCTTCGGCGCGTCCCATGTCACCGATATCCTGCTTGGCCACGAGACCGAGAAGGTGCTGGCGAGAGCTCATCAAACACTCAGCAGTTTTGGCGCCGGCGCCGCGCACAGGAAAACAGTGTGGCTGTCGCTGATCCGGCAACTGGTGGCCGGCGGGTTCCTCATGCCGGATCCCGAGGGCCATGGCGGTCTCGCCATCTCCGAAAGCGGCCGCGCGCTCGGCCGTGGCGAGATTGCATTCCAGTATCGCGTCGAGGCGCGGGATCCTTTCGTGCGGGGCAGGAAGCGTCCCGGGGAAGGCGCCGCCGCGGAAGCCGAGGGCGTCGATGCTTCGCTGCTGGCGGCGCTCAAGTCGCTGCGGCTGCGGCTCGCCAAGGAGCGCCAGGTGCCGGCCTATGTGGTGTTTTCCGACCGCACGCTCATCGACATGGCCGCCCGCCGCCCGCGCGACCTCGATGCGTTTGCCGAAGTGAATGGCGTGGGAGGGGCGAAGCTCAAGGAGTTTGGCGCGATTTTTCTGGCCGCGATCGCGGCGCAACAGGCTGGTTGAAAGCTTGACGGCGAGGGCTGATCTGGCTGATCCAACGAGCAGTATAGGCTAGGTTATCAAAGTTGGGAGCGCAGCCTGCTGGCCAGCCAGTCCGAAATTTTTTCCCGCAGGGGACGCGCTTCCCATTCAGCCAGGGTGATCCGCCGGGATCTCCCAAGGTCCTGGTTGAACAGGTCGATCTGCGTGTTTGCGAAATCCCTGCCGTAGACGTTCAGACTGGCTTCATCGTTCAGCCGCAAGGAGCGTTCGTCCAGATTGGTGGAACCAAAGCTCGTCCAGACGTCGTCAACGATCAGCAGCTTGGGATGATACATGGTGGGCTGAAACTCGTAGATATGCACACCGGCCCTAAGCAAGTCGCCCCAGAAATAGCGCGAGCCCTTCCGAACCAATGGCACGTCCGTCAGCGCGTTCGGAACGATCACATCGACAGACACGTCTCGCTTCCTGGCGTCCAGAATCTGCTGGAGGGCGATGTCGTCGGGGACGAAATAGGCCATTCCGATCCGCAGGTGATCCTTGGCGGCGGCTATCGCGGCCAGCATCATCAATTCCATGTTCTCCGAGCCATTTGGCTGCGAAGAAAGTATCAGCTGGGCGCCGAGCGACCCCGCGGGTTCGGGCGGAGGGTAGAACTTTTGACCTTGCAATGCCTCACCGGTCGTCTCCAACCAATTTTCGGCAAAAGCCGCCTGGAAAGCAGGCACGGCGGTCCCTTCGATCCGATAGTGCGTATCGCGCCATTCATCCGGATTGCGGGCGTCTCCGCGCCAATTGTCGGCGATGCCGACGCCACCCGTAAAAGCCACCCGTCCGTCGACGATGAGCAGTTTGCGATGGGTCCGGTTGTTCACACGGTCCAACGTATACCAATGGATCGGCCGGTAGCGTTGGAACCTCACGCCGGCTCCTGTCATGATGTGGATGAGATCTTCATCGAAAGGCAGACTGCCGACCCAGTCGACAAGCACCCGGACCTCGACACCTTGCCGCGCCTTGGCCGCCAAGGCTTGTGCGAATTCATTTCCGACGTCCCCAGACCAATATATATAGGTCTCAAAATCGATGGTGGACCGGGCCGCGCCGATCGCCTGGAGCATCGAAGGAAAAATCTCGTCGCCGTTCACAAGGGTCTGCACCGCGTTCGCGTTTGACATCTGTCCCAGCGAGTAGCTGCTCATCGACCTGGCGAACTGGGGGTCCGATGCGTCGAAACGATGCGCGACGATCGTCCGCAAAACGCGCGGTTCAGGGGTCAGGTTTATGGCCGCCAACGTGACCAGACCGGCGACAACCGCAACGGCCACATAGCTTAGTGTCTTGAGCAGCGGGCTGAACTTTCGGCCCAACCGCGTTGGCTTCGCGCCTCTCAGCAACGCCACGAAACCGGTAGCGCGCATGTCAGTCGCCCTGCTGCTTGCGATCGCGATGTTTTTCGATGTCCTCGGGCTCTTCATCGTCGATGCGGGTGATGGTCGAAGCAGAATTGTTTGATCTCAGCATTTCGTCCAACTTGGCATGAATGGCCTGGGTATCGCGATGTTCAGCCCGCTGAATGAAGAGCGTCATGGCCCAGGTGAGGAGTGTGGCCGCGCCATGCCAGTTCAAGCTTTGCCGATCGAAAACGATCCAGAAGATCGCATAGGCCAGCAGAACCAGGAATGCTGCCGGACGGGAGGTCCACGTGCCGATCGAGGTGAGGGCGCCGGTAATGGGGTGATTTGCCATCAGCAGGAACTTTCCACGGTAACGCAGGTTCCCGCGAGCGCGTCGGCGAAGGCTGCCGTGCAGCACGGTTGTCTGGCGGGAGCCATCAGGCCCTGACCATCCGTATTGGTTGGGCATTGTCTCGAATGGCTGAAGCGTCAGAGGTTGCAATGGGAGCCTTGCGATCGCGGGCCTTTCTCGGAGCGCCCCAGCGTCGGGACGTTCTCAAGGCAGCCCGGCGAGTACTGCGCCAATACCCTTTCCAGACGCGCGAGCAGAACTTTCCTGGACTTTATCTCGTACCCCAACCGCAATGTGCCTCCCACGCTTTTGCGGTTGGTGGTCAGCTCCTGCTGCAGAATGCCGATGTGGAGGCGAACCTCATCGGCCTGTGCTCGAAGTGCTGCCTTGATTGGCCCTCGACCTTGCATGCTGAACTCGATCTCCGTGGAAACGGATATCGAACTTGAGGGACATGCTTTGGTTCCTCGGCATCGCTTCTTATTTTCCGATCCGCGACAGCCGGTCGCGTCCCGCCGCACGCATGCCAGCGCCTGTCTCCAATCGGGGACAAGCCAGCGAATTGGCGTGAGCCGATGCCGGCGGCATTTTTAACTTGGGGGAATGGCGGAGAGGGAGGGATTCGAACCCCCGATGGGCTTGCACCCATGCCGCATTTCGAGTGCGGTGCATTCGACCACTCTGCCACCTCTCCGCGGTCATGGTCGGCCGTTGCCGGCGCGGCGCACTAGATAACGGCTGAACGGGCAGGTTACAAGGCCAAATCCGTGAGTTATTTGGCTTCCCGGAAAAGCCGCGGATTCACAGCGGTGCTTGCGGCGGGGCCGGTGCGGATTTCCCGCCGTCCCGCATCCTCGCGCTGCTGGCGACGGGAGCGTCGTGCGGTCTTCTCGACCCGGCCCGTGCTTGGCCGCCAATAACAGTTCCGCGCGGCTGTCTGCCTTGACTCCCACGCAACCTTCGGTTAGGGACAGCGCGCAATCGGCGTGGAGGGTTCTTCCACGCCGCTTGTTTTTTGAACCCGCAGACTGACAAAAAGACGGCCGAACCGCTAGAGGCGGTTCATCAAGGCCGACCGAACAGCGAAAGGCAAAAAATGTTCGCAGTCATTAAAACGGGCGGTAAGCAGTATCGCGTTGCCGCCAACGATCTCCTGAAGATCGAAAAAGTCGAAGCCAATGTCGGCGACATCGTCGAGATCGGCCACGTGCTCGCCCATGGCGAGGGCGAGAATGTCACGTTCGGCGCGCCGTTCGTCGATGGCGCCCTGGTGACCGCCGAAGTCGTGGAGCAGGGCAAGAACCGCACGGTCATCGCTTTCAAGAAGCGTCGCCGCCAGAATTCGCGCCGCAAGATCGGCCATCGCCAGCTTTTGACCACCGTGCGGATCTCCGAGATCCTGCTGGGTGGCGCCAAGCCCGCCAAGAAGGCGGCCGTCAAGGCGGAAGCCAAGGCTGAGGTCGCTCCCGAGGCGGCGCCGAAGGAAGCCAAGGCCAAGAAGGACGCCGCCCCCAAGGAAGACGCGAAGGCCGAGGCCGTCGCCGCGCCGCTGTTCAAGGCGCCGAAGGGGGAACCGGACGACCTGACCGTGATCAAGGGCATCGGCCCGGTCGCCGCCAAGGATCTCGCCGAGCAGGGCATCATCACCTTCGCGCAGCTCGCCAAGCTGACCGAGAAGGACGTTGCCAAGATCGACGAGAACATGCCGTTCAGCACCGACCAGATCAAGGACTGGCGCGAGCAGGCCAAGGAACTGGCTAAGAAGTAAGGCGAACCGGCGCGAAACGTCGCCGGATCGGACTTGAAACGGAACGCGAACGCGTTCATAAGACCATTCAAGCGCCCATGGGCGCATCGGAGTTAGTTAGATGGCACACAAGAAAGCTGGCGGCTCGTCGCGCAACGGTCGCGACTCGCATTCCAAGCGTCTGGGCGTGAAAAAGTTCGGCGGCGAAGCCGTCATCCCGGGCAACATCATCATTCGTCAACGCGGCACCACCTGGCATCCCGGCGTCAATGTCGGCATGGGCACGGACCACACCCTTTTCGCGCTCGAAACCGGCGCCGTGACGTTCAACAAAAAAGCCAACGGCCGAACCTACGTATCGGTCAACCCGATTACCAAAGCCGCGGAGTAGCCGGTTCCGCACTAGAAACACCGGCGCCCATCTCGGGACCGGTGTCTGGCAAAACCAGGAAAAGGATCAGGGGAGATGGGTTTCCATCTCCCCTTTTTCTTGTGCCTGGAGGACTTCAAATGGTTGCCGAAGCGGAAGACTCAGAAGACGAAAGTTACGCGATAGATTGCCCGGTGCTGGTCACCGAGCGGCTGGTGATGCGCGCTCCCGATGAGCGGGATATCGCGCAACTGGTCGAGCTTGCCGACAACCGTCACGTTGCCGAGATGCTGGCGCGCATGCCGCACCCCTATGGGGAGGCCGAGGGACGTGCTTTCCTCGCCATGACCAAGGCGCGGCGCGCCGGCATCGCCTATGCGCTGACGCTGGCAGGCACCGACACTTTCGTCGGCTGCGCCGGGCTGAACACCACCGATCGCGGCCTTGAGCTCGGCTACTGGATCGGCGAGCCCC
This sequence comes from Mesorhizobium sp. LNHC229A00, assembly GCF_000502415.1. Classification (NCBI taxonomy): domain Bacteria; kingdom Pseudomonadati; phylum Pseudomonadota; class Alphaproteobacteria; order Hyphomicrobiales; family Phyllobacteriaceae; genus Mesorhizobium; species Mesorhizobium sp. LNHC229A00. The sequence continues at coordinate 76,474 of NZ_AYWQ01000005.1, read as the reverse complement.
ACTGGAAGAAGGGCTACGCGACGGAGGCAGCGCACGCACTGGTCGACCTCGCCTTCCAGAAGACGTCGATCCAGGTGCTGCAGGCCTCGACGAGGGTCATCAATCCGGCTTCACGCCGCGTCATCCACAAATGCGGTTTCCAATATGCCGGCCAGGGCATGCTGAATTCGATCGTTGCCGGCCAGGTGCCCGTCGAGCGTTATCGGCTCGACAGGAAAACCTGGACGAGCCTGCGCAATTGGATCCACTTCTAGGTGCGTCGATATTCAGGTGAGGCCGGCCTGACCTGAATCTCGGCACTCTTGGCACATGGGGCGGAACAGGACAAAATCAGCTGGGGAGCAGACTTGGGCTTAGCCCAGTTCGACCCAGACCGGCCGGTGGTCGGAACCGACTGACTGCCTGTCGACCCACAGGCGCTTCAGCGACCGAGCAAGCGATGCGCTGGTGAAGACGTAGTCGATGCGCTTGTGGCGGCTGGCGTTGGTGGGGTCCTTGGGATCGACCCAAGAGACGAGATCGTCGCCAGCGACATCGAGGCGCAGGGCGGCATCGACGGCGAAATCGGCGGTCAGCGGCATGCCGAATTCATGGTCGGGCCGGCCGGCAAGTTCGACATATTCGGGCGAGCCAGCCAGCATGTTGAAATCGCCCATGCCGACAAAGGCTTCCGGATGCGGCAGTTCCGGCAGGCCGATCTCGGCAACGCCGGACAGCGCGCCGCCTTCGAGCGCGTAGTTCAACAGGCGCCGGCGCAGGAACTGGATCTGGCTGGCGCGTTCGATCGGGCTGCGGTGATCGAGATGGATGGAATAGAAGCGGATGAACCCAAGCGGCGTCTCGATCAGGGCTTCCAGCGCGCCGCGCTGGAAGTTCATCATCTCGAAGCTGCGGCTGCGCGGCAACAACAGGTTGCGCGACAGATGAATGGGCGTTTTCGACAAGACCATGTTGCCGAGCTGGAAGGTCGTGGTGATGGCGCGGCCGTCCTCGATGCCCGAGCCGATATTGGCCTCGAAATTGCTGCCATAGACGGCGAAATAATCGGGCAGCGCCTCGCCGATCTCGGCCACCATGTCGCGGCTGCCGTTCCGGGGATTGTTGCGGGTGACCTCCTGCAGCGCGATGACGTCGGCGCCGCGCACCGCGTCGGCGATGCGCCCGACATCGTAGCGTCCATCGAGACCGATGCCGTACTGGATGTTGTAGGTTACAAGCTTCATTCCGACGTCTCTCCGGCCAACCCCGCGCGGCCATCGTCACAAAACGGCCTCGCCCTTCGCCGCGCCTTGGTTTAGAGCAAGGCCCAAGGTTTAGAGCAATGCCGCAAGGCCAATAAAAGAAACCGCAGTCCCATGAAATTTCTCGATCAAGCCAAGGTCTATGTCCGCTCCGGTGACGGGGGCGCCGGTTCGGTGTCGTTCCGGCGCGAGAAGTTCATCGAGTTCGGTGGGCCGGATGGCGGCGATGGCGGCCGCGGCGGCGATGTCTGGCTGGAAGCGGTCGACGGGCTGAACACGCTGATCGACTATCGCTACCAGCAGCATTTCAAGGCCAAGACCGGAGTCCACGGCATGGGCCGCAACATGACCGGCGCCAAGGGCGCCGATGTCACGCTGAAAGTGCCGGCCGGAACGCAGGTCTTCGAAGAGGACAATGAGACGCTGATCTGCGACCTCACCGTCGTCGGCCAGCGCTTTCTCCTGGCCAAGGGCGGCAATGGCGGCTTCGGCAACCAGCATTTCAAGACCTCGACCAACCAGGCGCCGCGACGCGCCAATCCCGGCCTTCCCGGCGAAGAACTCAATATCTGGCTCAGGCTGAAGCTGATCGCCGATGCCGGGCTGGTCGGGCTGCCGAATGCCGGCAAGTCGACATTCCTGGCCGCGGTCACCGCGGCCAAGCCGAAGATCGCGGACTATCCGTTCACGACCCTGCATCCGGGCCTCGGTGTCGCCCGCATCGATGCGCGCGAATTCGTCATCGCCGACATTCCAGGTCTGATCGAAGGCGCGCATGAGGGCGTCGGCATCGGCGACCGCTTCCTCGGCCATGTCGAGCGCACGCGCGTGCTTTTGCACCTGGTTTCGGCGCAGGAGGAGAATCCGGGCAAGGCCTACAAGACCGTGCGGGCCGAGCTCGACGCCTACGGCCATGGCTTGACCGATAAGGCCGAGATCCTGGCGCTGAGCCAGGTGGACACGCTCGACGCAGACGCGCGCAAGAAGAAAGTCGCCTCGCTGAAGCGTGCCGCCGGCCGCGCGCCGATGCTGCTGTCGGCGGTCACCGGCGAAGGCGTCGAGGCGGTGCAGCGGGCGTTGATGGCTGTCATCGCGGAGGCGCGCGCGCAGACCACACCCGTGGTCGAGACGCGCTGGGAAAAGTAAGGTCATGCAGCCGCTCAGGAAATACCGGCGCATCACCGTCAAGATCGGCTCGGCGTTGCTCGTCGACCGCGCGAGCGGCCTGAAGCGCGACTGGCTGGCCTCGCTCGCCGACGACATCGCGGTGCTTGCCCAGGGAGGAGCCGAAATCCTCGTCGTGTCGTCGGGCGCCATCGCGCTCGGCCGCACCATCCTTGGCCTTGGCAAGCGCGCCCTGAAGCTCGAGGAGAGCCAGGCCGCCGCCGCCGTCGGCCAGATCGCGCTCGCCGGCGCATGGTCGGACGCGCTCGGCAAGGGTGCCTTGAAATCGGGCCAGATCCTTTTGACGCTTGGCGATACCGAGGAGCGCCGGCGTTATCTCAACGCGCGGGCCACCATATCGACGTTGCTCAAGATGAAGGCGGTGCCGGTCATCAACGAGAACGACACGGTGGCGACCTCCGAAATCCGCTATGGCGACAATGACCGGCTGGCGGCCCGTGTCGCCACCATGATGGGCGCGGACCTTTTGGTGCTGCTCTCCGACATTGACGGGCTCTACACCGCGCCGCCAGCATTGGACCCCGGTGCGAAGTTCATTCCGGTGGTCGAGCGCATCACATCAGACATCGAAGCGATGGCCGGAGCCGCCGCGTCCGAGCTGTCGCGCGGCGGCATGCGTACCAAGCTCGATGCGGGCAAGATCGCCACCGCGGCGGGCACGGCGATGATCATCACCTCCGGCACAAGGCTGTCGCCGCTGATGGCGATCGAGCGCGGCGAGCGCGCGACATTCTTCAAGCCCAGCGCCAATCCGGTGAAGGGCTACAAGACCTGGATCGCCGGCCAGCTCGAACCGGCCGGGCGGCTGACCGTCGATGCCGGCGCCATCGGCGCGCTAATTTCGGGCAAGTCGCTGCTGCCGGCCGGGGTCAAGCTGGTCAGCGGCAATTTCTCCCGCGGCGACACGGTGGCGATCCTGTCGCCCGAGGGCCGCGAGATCGCGCGCGGGCTGGTTGCCTACGATGCCACCGATGCCGTAAGGATCGCAGGCCTGAAGACGGGCGAGATCGAGACCGTGCTCGGTTACGAGGCGCGTTCGGCGATGATCCACCGCGACGATCTCGTCGTAAGTCACGCCGGCGACGACACAGGCGGAGGATGAGCCATGCTGAAGCTGCATGAAAAATCCGGGGACGACACCGTGGCGCTGATGGCCGATATCGGCCGCCGCGCTCGCGCTGCCGCCCGACCGCTGGCCATCGCCACCGCCGCCGGCAAGAACGCCGCGCTTGTCGCTATGGCCGACGCGATCATTTCCCGCGAGCGGGACATTCTCGACGCCAACGCCATCGATGTCTCGAATGGCCACGAATCCGGACTTTCCGGCTCCTTCATGGATCGGCTGAAGCTCGATCCGGCACGCATCCGCGCGATGGCGGACGGCATTCGCGAAATCGCTGCCCTGCCCGATCCAGTCGGTGATGTCATCGCCGCGTGGGAGCGGCCGAACGGTCTGCACATAGAGCGCGTGCGCACGCCGCTCGGTGTCGTCGGCGTGATCTATGAAAGCCGGCCGAACGTGACGGCGGATGCCGGCGCGCTCTGCCTCAAGGCTGGCAATCCGGTGATCCTGCGCGGCGGCTCGGATTCGCTCAATTCCTCCTCGGCGATCCATGCGTGCCTTGTCGAAGGACTGAAGGCGGCCGGTATGCCTGAGGATGCCATCCAGCTGGTGCCGACCACCGATCGCGCCGCGGTCGGCGAGATGCTCAAGGGCCTTGGCGGCACGCTCGACGTGATCATCCCGCGCGGCGGCAAAAGCCTTGTCGGACGGGTGCAGGGCGAGGCACGGGTGCCGGTCTTCGCCCATCTCGAAGGCATCTGCCATCTCTATATCGACCGCTCCGCCGAGCTCGACATGGCGGTGCGGGTCGCCGTCAACGCCAAGATGCGGCGCACCGGCGTCTGCGGTGCCGCCGAAACGCTGCTGGTCGACCGTGCGGTCGCCGCCACCCATCTGATGCCGATCCTCGACGCGCTTCGCGCCGCCGGCTGCGAGATCCATGCCGATGCCGAAGTGATGAAAATGTTTTTCGACGCCAAGCCGGCGACCGATGCCGACTGGGTGACCGAATATCTCGACGCCATCATCGCGGTGAAGCTGGTCGACGGCATCGGTGGCGCGATCGAGCATATCGAAACTTTCTCCTCGCATCACACGGAGGCGATCGTCGCCGAGAATGCCAACACCGTTGAGCGCTTCTTCAACGAGATCGATTCGGCGATCCTGCTGCACAATGCCTCGACGCAGTTCGCCGATGGCGGCGAGTTCGGCATGGGTGCCGAAATCGGCATCGCCACCGGCAAGATGCACGCGCGCGGGCCCGTCGGCGTCGAGCAATTGACCTCGTTCAAATACCGCGTGCGCGGGTCGGGACAGGTGAGGCCTTGACGTCTTTCGTTGCTAGAGCCTGAGGCGATGCTGGCGTCTTCTGAACCGGCAATATCCTCCGCTTATCTGAAAATGCCGCATGCCGAGAAGGGCCTTGCCGTCGGCCTGTTCGGCGGTTCGTTCAACCCGCCTCATGCCGGCCACGCATTGGTCGCCGAAATCGCTTTGCGGCGTCTGGGGCTGGACCAGCTTTGGTGGATGGTGACCCCAGGCAATCCGCTGAAGAGCACACGCGAGCTGGCGCCGCTGGGCGAGCGCATCGCGTTTTCCGAGAAGGTCGCCAAGAACCCGAAGATCAAGGTCACAGCCTTCGAGGCGGCACACAATGTGCGCTACACCGCCGACACGCTGGCGCTGGTCAAGGCGCGCAATCCCGGCGTCGACTTCGTCTGGATCATGGGGGCCGATTCCCTGCGGGACTTCCATCGCTGGCAGCGCTGGCGCGAGATCGTCATGACCTTTCCGATCGCGGTCATCGACCGACCGGGCGCCACGCTGTCCTTTCTGTCGTCGGTTGTCGCCAAGACCTTCGATTACGCCCGCATCGACGAAGGCGACGCGCCAAGGCTGGCGCGGATGAAGGCGCCGGCCTGGACCTTCATTCACGGGCCGCGTTCCTCGCTGTCGTCGAGCGCCATTCGGCAAATGACGAAGGGTTGAGCGTCTCGTCCATCCGGCCATGTCGTTTTTACAGCGGCGTCCGCCTGACCCATGGGCGATGCTGATCAGCCATGGCGATTCAGAAGCAAACCCATCCCACGATCGGCCCCGACCAGGGCAACACGCCTGCGCCGCTGATCGCGATTGCCAGTGTCATCGTGTCGATGGCGCTGATTGCTATCGGCAACGGGCTGATGTTCGCCTATATCCCCGTCCGGCTCGGCATCGAGGGATTCGATCCAGTCTGGGCAGGGCTGATCGTCACCGGCCTGTCGGCCGGCGGCCTCGCCGGCTGTATCCTGACCGGCCCGCTGGTGCGCAGGGGCGGCCACGCACGTGCCTTCATGGTGTTGTCGGCGCTGATCGCGCTGTCCAATGCCGCCATCGGCGCCGGCCCGCACCCGCTGCTGTGGATCGTGGCGCGCGCACTTTACGGCTTTGCGATATGCGGCCTGTTCATCGTCGCGCAGAGTTGGCTCAACGATGCACTGCCGAACGCCGTCCGCGGCCGGGTGATGGCTGTGTTCTATGTCGCCTACATTGCCGGTCTTGGCGTTGGTTATGCGACGCTTGCCGTGATCGACATTCACACGGCCGCCGCGTCGCTGATCGGCATCGCCTTTACCGCTCTGTCGATCCTGCCTGTCGGCATGACACGCCTTGCCCAGCCGCCGGCGCCGCAGGCTGCTTCGGTGGCGTTGCGCCAAGCCTGGCGGATTTCGCCGGTCGGCGTCGCCGGCATGCTGGCGGTCGGCGGCCTGTCGATGATCATTTCCGGCTTCGCGCCCATCCACGCCACGGCCAAGGGCTACAGCGAAGCCGATGTCGCGCTGCTGCTGTCGGCAATGCCGGTCGGCACGCTGATCCTGCAGATACCGCTCGGCTGGCTCTCCGACCGTACTGATCGGCGCTACGTGCTTGCCGGCGCCGCGGCGCTGGCGGTCGTTGCCAGCGTGCTCGCCATCGCCTTCGACGGCGGTGCGCTGATGGCTCTGGTGGTGATCTACCTGATCTGGGACGGGGCGGCGGAATCGATCTATGCGCTCTCCAGCGCACATGCCGCCGACCGCGCCAGGAAGGATGAACTGCTGGCGCTGTCGAGCTCGATGCTGTTTGCCTGGTCGCTCGCCGGCTTCATCGTGCCAGGCATCGTCACGGCGCTTTCCGCCGTCTTCGGCACGGCAACCTTCATCTATGTCGGCATCGTCATCGCCTCGGTATTCTGCCTTTTCGTGCTGTGGCGGGTGATCGCGGCTGGCCGCGTTCCGGCGGCCGCCACGGGCAGTTTCGCGCCGATGTCGGCGCATGCGCCCTTGCCGGTCGAACTCGCCTTCGCGCCGGACGAAGCGGTCCGCCACAGGGGCGACTGATTACTGCTTGCGGGCCTCGGGTGGCGGTGCCTCCGGAGGCGGCTGCGGGATCGAGATGCCCTCGCTGTCGAAGGCCTGCTTGGCGCGTTTCGTCATGTCGGTGGCGAAATGGTCCGCCGCCGCGGTCCAGTAGCGCAAGGTGAGCGAAACGGTCGTATCGCCGAGCCCGGCCACGAAGGCGATCGGCGCCGGTTCGCGGCGGATGCGCTTCTCGGCACCGGCAATGGCAAGCAATGTCTTCTGGGCGCCGTCCATGTCGTTCCAGGAGCCGATGCTGAGTGTGATGTCAGTGCGGCGCACGCCGTTGCGGGTGAAATTGCGCACCGGCTGATTCCACAGCGTCGAATTGGGCGCCAATATGTAGATGCCGTCGGCGGTTCTGAGCTTGGTGGCGAATAGGCCGATTTCCTCGACCGAACCGGCAATGGAACCGACCTCAACGGATTCGCCAATGCGGAATGGCCGCAGAGCAAGCAGCATGATGCCGGCGGCGATGTTCTGCAGCGTGCCTTGCAGGGCCAGACCGATGGCGAGGCCGATGGCGCAGATCGCGGCGATGATCGATGCCGTCTGCACGCCGAACTGGCCTAGCACCATGATGACGACGAGGATCAGAATGGCGTAGCGCGCGATCTTCGAAAAGAAATGCCGCAGAGTCGCGTCGAAACCATGGATATGGCCGAGGCCAGCCGAGATCGAGCGCTCGGCAAGGTTGGCAACGCTGTAGCCGACCACCAGGAGGATGACGGCGCCGAGGGCGGAAAAGGAATAGGAGACGATCAGCGTACTCAGCTGCGCGAGCCCGGTCTGGACGGTGAGAAAGGTGTTTTGTGGGTCGATCGGCATGGCGGGGTTCCGGTTGGTCGGTCAGCCGGTAATCGCTGCGGAAGGGCTGGGTTCCGATGTTTTTGCGTCTCGCGTGGAACAACATTCCAGTCGGCGAGTTCGCGTCGATCGGGGCTCCGTCTTGAAACTGCAACGGAACTCTGCCTATCTAAGTGGTGTCACCTGCTTTAAGGGGTGATTTGGTTGTTCTTGCTGCGAAAGGAAATACACTGAGAACAGCACTGCGGAAGAAGGCCGACATCGTGCCTTCGCCGGCCAGGATCAGCGTAGACGACGCCGTGTCCCGTGCCATCAAGACAGTCCTTGCCAGTCTGGAAGACTCCAAGGCCGAAAACATTGTCTCAATCGACATTCAGGGGAAATCGAGCCTCGGCGACTACATGGTCGTTGCGTCGGGCCGATCGCACCGTCATGTCGCGGCTGTCGCCGATCATCTCCTCAAGGCGCTCAAGGATGCCGGTCTCGGCACCGCGCGCGTCGAGGGACTGTCCGGCGCCGACTGGGTCCTGATCGATTCTGGCGATATCATCGTCCATGTCTTCCGTCCCGAAGTCCGCGAATTCTACAATCTCGAAAAGATGTGGCAGGCGCCGGATCTCGAGGAAGAGACCCTCCACTAAGCCGATTGTGTTCGATGCATGTCGTTGCCGTAAACCGGTTCCCTCTGTCGGGTGACATGCATTAGCGGCTATAGAGGCGAGGATGAAGATTTCAGTTCATGCCGTGGGCCGAATGAAAGCCGGCCCCGAGCGGGAGTTGGCCGACCGCTATTTCGAGCGCTTCGCCAAGAGCGGCCCCGGCGTGGGGCTCGAATTCGCCGGGATCACCGAGATCGCCGAGGGCCGCGCGCAGAGCGCCACCGAGCGCCAGCGCGACGAAGGTTCGCGGCTGCAGGCACAGCTGCAGCCAGGCACGGCCCTCATCCTGCTCGATGAGCGAGGCAAGAGCCTGTCTTCACAGGATTTCGCCGGCCGTCTCGGACAGTTGCGCGACGGCGGGCGCAAGGCGCTGGTCCTCGCCATCGGTGGCCCCGACGGCCATGATCCGTCGCTGCGCGGCCAGGCCGAGCTGGTGATGTCGTTCGGGGCGCTCACCTGGCCGCATCAGCTGGTGCGGGTGATGCTGGGTGAACAACTCTACAGGGTAGCGACGATCCTGTCGGGTCATCCCTATCACCGATCCTGAAAGCCGCCGGATCGCACCGAATTTGGCCCCAAATGCCGCGCAAGATTCGACGTGGGCCTGTTTTTCCGTTGCATTGCGTTATTGCGAACCCTTTGGGCGACAGGCGCTAACATGGTTGATGATTCGTTAACGAAGGCGCGGATAGAATCGATCGCGAATGTCTGAAGGCTGGAAATCGACGACGGGCTCATCGACGGGGGGCTCCTGGCGCGTGCGCTGCGGTATCGCCGCCGCGGCGGCGCTTCTGTCGCTGCATGCGGTGCGGGCCGAAAATACGCTCGATATGGCGCCCGATCCGGACCAGAGCCGTGCCGAATACGAGCAGGTTTCGAAGGAAATAACGCTGTCGTCCGAACGGCTGGCCAAGCTCGCCGCCGATATCGCAACGGTCAAGAAGGACCACGCCTCGATCACGGCGGCACTCATCCAGTCGGCGATGACCGAGCAGAAGCTCGGCCAGGACATCGAGGACATCGGCGCCAAGCTGGAAGGGCTGAAGGGCCAGCAGCAGAAGATTCGCGCTTCGCTGGCGGCGCGACGCGACGTGCTGGCCGAAGTGCTGGGTGCCCTGCAGCGCATGGGGCTCAACCCGCCGCCGGCGATCCTGGTGAAGCCGGAAGATGCGCTGTCGTCGGTGCGCAGCGCCATCCTGCTCGGCGCCGTGGTGCCGGAACTGCGCCAGCAGACCGACAGCCTGCTGGCCGATCTCAAGGAGCAGACCCGGGTGACGGCTTCGATCGAGGCCGAACGGGCGCGGCTGACGGCGGCGGTCGGCGATCAGACGGCGGAAAAGAAGCGGCTCGGCATGCTGCTCGAAGCCAAGCAGAAGCTCGAGACCGTCACGAAGGCGCAGATGGCGGCCGAACAGCAGCGTTCCGAGCAATTGGCGGCCAAAGCCAGTAGCCTGAAGGATCTGATCGCCTCGCTCGAAGCGCAGGCGGACAAGAACCGCAGGGCCGCGGACGCCGCGAAGACAGCCGCCGCTGGCCAGGCCGGCGGCACCGAGCCCGGCGGCGACCAGACGGCATCGCTGCCGGTTCCCGAAGGCAACAGGTTGACCGCCGCGGCGCCTTTCTCGGCGCTGCAAGGACAGGTCGCCCTGCCGGTCACCGGTCGCATCAAACGCAGGTTTGGCGCCGACGACGGTAACGGCGCCTTGATGCTTGGGGACATGGTTGCGACACAATCGGGAGCCATCGTCACCGCGCCGGCGGATGGGAATGTGCTTTATGCGGGGCCGTTTCGCTCCTACGGTCAACTCTTGATCCTCAATGCCGGCGACGGTTATCATGTCGTCTTGGCTGGGATGAGCAGAATCAGCGTCGCGACTGGCCAGTCGGTGCTTGCAGGAGAGCCGGTCGGCGCGATGGGAGAAGCCCGGGTGGCAAGCACCTCGGTTTCGAAGAATGGAAATGCCACGCCGGAGCTCTATGTCGAGTTCCGCAAGGATGGAAAACCCGTCGATCCGGCCCCATGGTGGGCGGACCGTTTTTCTGGAAGGACGTGAAATGATGCGGAAACTGTCGCTTCTGTTTGCCGGTGCGCTGATGGGCGCGTCCGCCATGAGCCTTGTCTATGGCGCACCCGGCTCGGCGGCGAACGCTGCGGGGTCGGAGACCTACAAGCAACTGGCGATCTTCGGCGACATCTTCGAGCGGGTGCGGGCGCAGTATGTGACCCCGCCCGACGACAAGTCGCTGGTCGAGAACGCCATTAACGGCATGCTTTCCTCGCTCGACCCGCACTCCTCCTACATGAACGCCGAACAGGCGCAGGACATGCGCGTGCAGACCAAGGGCGAGTTCGGCGGCCTCGGCATCGAGGTCACCATGGAGAACGACCTGGTCAAGGTGATCACGCCGATCGACGACACGCCGGCCGCCAAGGCTGGTGTGCTGGCCGGCGACTATATCGCCAAGATAGACGGCGAGGAGGTTCGCGGCCTGACGCTCAACGACGCGGTCGACAAGATGCGCGGCCTGGTCAACACGCCGATCAAGCTGACCATCCTGCGCCAGGGCGCCGACAAGCCGATCGAGCTGACGGTGGTGCGCGACATCATCAAGGTCAAGGCGGTCAAGTTCCGGGTCGAGAACGATATCGGCTACATGAAGATCACCTCCTTTACCGAAAAGACCTATGACGACCTCGAGAACGCCATCGAGACCATCAAGAAGCAGGTGCCGGACGACAAGCTGAAGGGCTATGTGCTCGACCTGCGCCTCAATCCGGGCGGCCTGCTCGACCAGGCGGTGAGCGTGTCGGACGCCTTCCTCAAGCGCGGCGAGATCGTCTCGACGCGCGGACGCGATCCAAAGGACGTCACCCGCTTCGACGCCAAGCCGAAGCAGACCGACGACATCAACGGCAAGCCGATGATCGTGCTCGTCAATGGCGGCTCGGCCAGCGCTTCGGAAATCGTCGCCGGCGCACTGCAGGACCTGCGCCGCGTCACGGTGGTCGGCACGCAGTCCTTCGGCAAGGGCTCGGTGCAGACCATCATCCCGCTCGGCGAGAATGGCGCGCTCAGGCTGACGACGGCGCTCTATTACACGCCGTCGGGCAAATCGATCCAGGGCAAGGGCATCACGCCCGACATCAAGGTCGACCAGCCGCTGCCGCCCGAACTGCAGGGCAGGGACCTGACGCGCGGCGAATCCGATCTCAAGGGCCATATCAAGGGCGCCGACGAGAGCAAGACCGGCTCGGGTTCCGCAGCCTATGTGCCGCCGGATCCGAAGGACGACCTGCAGCTCATCTATGCCGAGCAGTTGCTGCGCGGCCAGAAGACCGATCCGGCCTTCCCGCCCAATCCGGAAAAGGCCGTGCTCAACCAGTAAGGCAACCGGTCTGGCCGGTTGAACGAAGCAATGCGATGCTGCCGGGACCGAAAGGTTCCGGCAGTTTGATTCGGGGGGCAGGACCAAGCCTCCAGATACGGCGCCAAGGGGCGCCAGGATTGATGAATTCGTGCATGTGTTGCCGAAGGAGGTCGCCTTCGGAACCGTGCATCGGGGACAGGGCTTGGCTGATATCGGCAAGGACATCGAACGCCCGCTTGGACAGGCCGTCCGGGCGCCTCGCGCCGCCGGCAAGATCAGCGTCGGTGTGATCGCGGCGAGCGCGATCGTGCTTGCCGTGGTCGGCGTCTCGGCCGCGATCGCGCTCAGGGAAAAGCCGTTTCGAAAGCCGCAGGAAGTCGCCGTCTCGACGCCGAAAGTGACCGCGGCGGCCGAGCCCGCCGCGTCGCCTCCCGCATTGGCCCCGGCGGCGACGTCAAAAGTGGAGATGCCGGCCAAGACGGGCGGTCCGCAAATCATTCATGTGCAGACCGAAGAAGGCGACAGCCCGCCAAAGGCGGCAATCGTCATTCGCGATCCATCGACCGTCGGCCAGAACCTCAAGATCGCGCATATTCCCGACAGGGCGCTGATAGAAACCAGTGAAACCGGGCCCTTGCCGATGCGCTCCGCCGACGGAAGGCGACCCTTCGACGTCTATGCGCGGCCATGGTCCGGCACGCGTGGCGCACGTGTGGCGATCATCATCGGCGGGCTCGCGGTTTCACAGACGGGCACCCAGGCGGCGATCGCCAAGCTGCCGGCGGAAGTGACGCTGGCTTTCGCGCCACAGGGCAATAGCATCGGCCGTTGGATGCAGGCCGCAAGGCAGAGCGGGCACGAAGTCGTCATGCAGGTGCCGCTCGAGCCGTTCGACTATCCCAAGGTCAACCCCGGCCGCAACACGCTGACGGTGGCGGCGAGCGCGGAAGAAAACCTGAAAAACCTGCACTGGGCGCTGTCGCGGACGACGAACTATACCGGTGTCATGAACTATATGGGCGCGCGGTTTTCCGCCGACTCCGCGGCGATGGAGCCGTTCATGGCCGAACTTGGCAAAAGGGGCCTCGCCTATATCGACGACGGCTCGTCGGCGCGCAGCCTGGCTCCGGACATGGCGCTGAGGGATGGTGTGCCTTTCGTCGCCGGCGACACGGCGATCGACGCGGTGCAGGATCGCGGCGCCATCCTGAAGAAGCTCGACAGTCTCGAAGCGACCGCGCGTGCCAAAGGCACGGCCGTCGGCATCGGCTCGGCTTTCGACCTGACGGTCGACACGGTGTCGTCATGGGTGGCCGAGGCCAAGAAGCGCGGCATTGAGATCGTGCCGATTTCAGCGGTGGCCGTCGATCCGCAAAAGGGTTAGCCAAGGCCTTCGGAAAGGCGACTGGAGAGACTGAGTGATGCCGCAGACGAAAAAAGTCGACCGCGAAACGCTGCCCTACCGACCCTGTGTCGGGCTGATGATCCTCAATGGCGAGGGGCTGGTCTGGGTCGGGCATCGCATTGCCGAACCCGACAGCGAGTTCGCCGGCACAACGCAGCTCTGGCAGATGCCGCAAGGTGGCATCGACAAGGGCGAGGAGCCGTTGCAGGCCGCCGAGCGCGAGCTCTATGAGGAGACCGGCATGCACAGCGTCTCGCTGTTGGCGGAAGCGCCGGACTGGATCAACTATGACCTGCCGGACCACCTGGTCGGTATCGCCTTCAAGGGGCGGTATCGCGGCCAGACGCAGAAATGGTACGCCTTCCGCTTCCATGGCGATGCCAGCGAGATCCAGATCAATCCGCCGCCGGGCGGCCACACAGCCGAATTCGACAAATGGTCATGGCGGCCGATGCAAGACCTGCCCGACCTGATCGTGCCGTTCAAGCGCAAGGTCTATGAAGATGTGGTGGCGGCGTTCAGACATCTGGCGCGATAGCCGCGCGGCCCTGGCCGAGGTTGCCGCGCCGGTGCGGTGGTCGTATTGGTCGTCGATGCAACGAGGCTCGCCATGAACGACGCCGTCAACGGGGATGCTTCGAAAACCGCCACCGGTGGGCCAGTCAGCGAAGCGGCAGCCGGGGCGATTCTGACCATCGATCTCGGTGCGATCCGCGAAAACTACCGGCGGCTGAATGCAAGGCTGGGTGGCGTACGCTGTGCCGGCGTGGTCAAGGCCGACGGCTATGGTCTAGGTGCGGGCCAAGTGGCTTCGGCGCTGATGAAAGAAGGCTGCGACATCTTCTTCGTCGCTCTGCTGGCCGAAGGAATTGCGCTCCGCAAGGCGATCGGGACCGGACCCGAGATCTATGTGCTGAACGGTCTGCCGCCAGGCTCCGAGGGGGAAGCGGTCGCGTCTGGTCTCCGCGCGGTCATCAACAGTGGCGCACAGTTGAGAGCCTGGCGCGCGGCGGGACACCGTGTTGGCCAAAGACTTCCGGCCGCGATCCAGGTCGACAGCGGCATGTCGCGACTTGGCATGGCGCCGCCCGAAGTCGAGGCGATGGCCGGCGACACCGCCGCGTTCGATGGCATCGGCGTCAGATATGTGATGAGCCACCTGGCTTGCGCCGACGAGCCGCACCATCCCGCCAACGAACAGCAGCGGCGGGCCTTCGAGCGGTTGCGTGCCATNCTGCCCGGGGCACCCGCCTCGCTCGCCAATTCCTCCGGCATCTTTCTGGGACCATCCTATCATTATGATCTCGCTCGCCCTGGCGCCGCGCTCTACGGCATCAATCCGACGCCTGCCGAACCCAACCCGATGCTGCCCGTGGTGCGGCTGCAGGCCAAGGTGGCGCAGACGCGCGGCGTCGAAAAGGGCGCCGGCATCGGCTATGGCCACACCTACCATGCGGAAGGGCCGCTCAGCCTGGCGACGATCTCGTTCGGCTACGCGGATGGCTGGCTGCGCCGGTCCGCGTCGGCCGCCTGGTTCGAGGGCACGCGCCTGCCCTTCCTCGGACGCGTGTCGATGGATTCGATCATTCTCGACATCTCGGCCCTGCCGCCCGGCAAGCTTCGCGAAGGGGATCTCGTCGAACTGCTCGGCCCTTCGCAAAGCGTCGACGACGCCGCCGGCCATGCCGGCACGATCGGCTACGAAATCCTGGCCAGCCTCGGGACGCGGTTTCACCGGCGCTATGTCGGCGGGTAACCCTTGGGACTAACCCCTTGGCGGGTGCGGCAAAATCCGGCAGACAGTGGATGGCATGCCCGGTGTCCGTGGCGGCGTGGAGCGTGATGCGATGAAGATCATGGTGCTGGGCGGTGGCGTCATTGGGGTGACCACGGCCTATTATCTTGCCGAGGCCGGCCATGAGGTGACTGTGATCGACCGGCAGAAAGGGCCGGGGCTGGAAACCAGCTTCGCCAATGCCGGTGAGATTTCGCCCGGCTATGCCTCGCCCTGGGCCGGCCCGGGCATTCCGCTCAAGGCGATCAAGTGGCTCTTGATGAAGCATGGCCCGCTGGTGGTGCGGCCGGCGTTCGACCCGCACATGTGGACCTGGCTGGTCAAGATGCTGCGCAACTGCACCGCCGAGCGCTACGCGATCAACAAATCGCGCATGGTGCCGCTGGCCGAATACAGCCGTGACACGCTTAAGGCGCTGCGCGAGGCGACCGGCATCGCCTATGACGAGCGGACGCAGGGCACGCTGCAACTGTTTCGCACGCAAAAGCAGCTCGACGGCACATCAGGCGATGTCGAGGTGCTGAAGAAATATGGCGTGCCCTATGAGGTCCTTGATCCCGACGGCTGCATCGCGGCGGAACCGGCGCTGGCCGGGGTGCGCGAGAAATTCGTCGGAGGCCTGAGGCTGCCGCATGACGAGACCGGCGACTGCAAGATGTTCACCGACAGGCTGGCCGAGCTCTGCGTGGCGCGCGGCGTCAAGTTCGAATACGACACGACGATATGGCGCGTCATCCGCAGCCGCAACCGCGTCAACAGTATGAGCACCAGCAAGGGCTGGCTGACCGCCGACGCCTATGTGATGGCGCTGGGCAGCTATTCGGCGGACTTCATGCGCCGGATGAAGCGACCGATCCCGGTCTATCCGGTCAAGGGCTACTCGATCACGGTGCCGATCAAGGACGCCGCCGCCGCACCCGTGTCGACCGTGATGGACGAAACCTACAAGGTCGCGATCACCCGGCTCGGCGATCGCATCCGCGTCGGCGGCACGGCCGAGATTTCCGGATTCGACCTCAGGCTGCATGAATCGCGCCGGCGCACGCTCGAACACTCGGTCGGCGACCTTTTTCCGGGCGCCGGCGCGATGCGGGAGGCAACGTTCTGGTGCGGGCTGCGGCCGATGACGCCGGACGGACCGCCGCTGATCGGCCGCACGGAGCTGTCCAACCTCTATCTCAACACCGGCCACGGAACGCTCGGCTGGACCATGGCCTGCGGCTCGGCCAAGGTGCTTTCCGACATCATCTCGAACCGGGTGCCTGACATCGACGTGCGTGCCTTGGCGCAGGAGCGTTACCTGAAATAGCAGCCGCGCCTTTCGTGCTTGTATCGTTGCCCCGGAACCGGGGCGATATCAGAACGCCTGGCTGACCCACGCCTCGTCGAACAGCAGCCGGTACGCCCACGGGATCGTCACATTGGTGGCGACCGGGTTCGAGTGGGCGAGGTAGTCGTCATAGACCGGCTTCATCCTGGCGTAGAAGGCGGGGTCGAGCACCATCATGCCGTTCTCCGAATCGTGGAAGAAGCTGCGGTTGTTGAGGTTGACCGAGGATATGGCGACCAGCCTTTCATCGATCATCATGATCTTGGAATGCAGGACCACGTCAGGCGCCTTGAACTCGCGGATATTGATACGGTCGCCATATTTCTCGACGAACAGCTTGTTGAGCGCGGTGAGGAACTTGCCGCCGATATCGCCCTTGAGGTCGATGCGGCCGACAATGTCGATCCTGACGCCGCGGGCGAGTGCCCGGTCAAAAGCCTTGGCGAGGCTCGGCGTCGGATTGAGGTAGGGGTTGACGATCTGGATATGGTGCCGGGCGGCATCGACCAGCTCGACGAAATAGGCCTCCAGCGCATGGTCATCCTCATAGGGCACCGAGATGAAATGCCGGGCATTGCCCCGAGGGCCATCTCCGCGGACCGGGATGGAGAAGGGGCGCGCCAGGTTGGTGTCTGCGTCGCGCAGCCATATCGTCGACAGCTGCGCGGCGAGCGTCTCGACCGTCGCCCGGTCGGCGAACTCGATGTCGAAGTCGCTCCAGTTCGAATAGTAGTTCAGCGAAAACCCGTCGGTCTTGCCGTATTGCTCGAGATCCGGATAGCGCGTCAGATCGATCGGCTGGTGGAACAGGAAACCGTCATGGATGTTGCGGCCGCCGATGATGACGCGCGAGCGCGCGGGGTCCTGCGCCAGCGTCGCCAGCATCTTGACATGATGCACCTTGTGCAGTTGTGAAATCTGCTCGTCGATCGGCGCGCCGTGGTCCGCCCGCCAGCGATATTCCTTCAGCTCCACATTGGGGAATTCGGCGGCCAGCCGGTGCAGCATGGCGTCGTCCTTGTCGCGCTCCAGCACGTCGGTGACCATGATGCGCACCTTGGTGCCAAGCGCTGCATGATGGCGGATCAGCCGTTCGATGACCCGGCCGGAAAAGTCAGCCTTGAATTCCAGCGAGGACAGATAGATCAGCTTCAGCCTCGGCGCCTTCGAGAAATCGAGCGGCAGTTCCGGATCGCCTCTGTCTATTGCCGCATCTGACAGCGGGGCGCCCATTAACGCCTCGACCTTGGCGTTGAAGCCGTCGCGCGACTTGCGCAGCAGCCTGGGCTCGCCGATCGGCATGGCGCAGGTCTGCGACAGCCAGCGGCTGGCATAGAAGGCGCGCTCGAGCGCATCGAGGCCGGCATCGCCGGGGACTGGGCAGCGCTGGTAGCGGCTGTCCAAGCTGGCAAGCGCCGGATCCGCGGTTTCTTCGCGCCGGATGGTGAGCGGTGTACTGGCGGGCGCAAGGCTGGAGCGGATCCTCGCCGTGCACCGGTTGAGGCCGTCGCCCGGGAACAGGCTGACCGTGTCGTCCTCGCCGGAGAGGTGAAAGCCGAATGCCGCGCCGGCGGCGATGGTGCGTGAGCCCGCGCCAGCGCGGAGCGCCAATGCGCCGTCGCAACTGCCTTCGATGTCGGCCGGCTGTTTGCCCGACTGGCGCACGACGATCTCGGTGCTGTGTGCCTGCAAGCCGGAGAAATCGAAAATCCTTGGGGCCGAGGGCCGCGCCGCCGCATCGATATAGAGCGTCTGCCGCGACACCCGCCAGCGGCCCTCGAAATAACCGTCGCCGCTGCCTCCACCGGCCGGCGGCAGATGAGCGTTGGCGACCGGTCCGGCCAGGTGCTGGAGCGTCGAATAGGTCGCCTGGAAATCGCGGTTCTGGACATCGAGGCGGTTGCGCCCGAAGGGGCCGGTGCCGTTGGCACGGTCCATGGCGCCGAGCTGGTTGCGGGCGAGCAGTGCCAGGAACCGTCTTTCATAGTCGCTGCCGCCGTCATTGCCGAAGAACTGCTCAGCCGCGATCCGCGACCCGGGCGTGCCAGCCGACAGCGAGGGCCGCGCGCAAGCCTCCTGCCCAGCCGGGAGCTCGCAGGCATTGCGGCCCGCACCGCAGCCGGCAAGGGCGGCCAACCCGAACAGGGCGAGGATGGCCGTGCGGATATTCACCCCGTCGCCCCGGTCTTCATGACGCTCAACTGCGCCGGGTCGCGGGGCGGCATGAAACCTTGCGGGAAAACCTTGCAGACAGGGATGGCGAAGGTGGCGATCAGCAGTTCCGCCTCGCTGCGCATCTTGCGCGGCGACGTCATGTCATCGCGGATCGCCCTCGCGGAGGCGACAAGGGCGCCGTCGCAGTCGCAATGGTTGCGGCGGGCGATGTAGCAGGCGTCATGAGTTCGGCAAACGGCGTCGAGGCGATCGACAGGTCGGGCCGACAGATCGCCGGTGCGGGTGCCGGGACCGCAATAATTGCCGATGACGAAAGGCGAGGGACGCGCCATGGCGAAGCGGATCGGTTTCGGAAATTCGGCTTCCGGCACTTTTGTCCACGGGTTGGCGCATGCGGAAACGAACAGCAGCGGCAGGATGGCAAGAACGGCTCGCATGTCTATCCGCGCCAGCTTTCTGAAAGATGCCCCACCCCGACCTGTCCCATGGCCGGGGACCGCACGCCTGATGCCACACTGGTCGGTTTTGTGGCAAGGAAAAGGCGGCGTGCGTGATCCAGGCCCGCGTTATTGTGATGTCGGCACCCTGCCTGAAGGGCGCGAAACCCGCAGGCATTTGAGGGAAATCAGGTAAACAACCCCCGCTCCCGTTCCACCGCCTTGGTGATGAAGCCGGCGACGATCTGGACGCGGCGCAGCGGCCTCACCGATTCGTGATAGACCAGCCAGTAGGCGCGGCGGATGGGCGCGACCACATCGACGGCCACCAACTCCGGCATCGAGCGGGCGACGAAGGTGTGCAGGATGCCGATGCCGGCGCCCGAGCGCACGGCTTCGGCCTGGCCAAGTGCGGAGGAGATGGCAAAGCTGGTCCGCCAATCGGCGCTGAATTCGGCGGCGTAGTCGAGCGACGGGCTGACGATCAGGTCAGGCACATAGCCGATAAGGGTGTGCTGGCCAAGTTCGGCGGCGGTTTTGGGCAGGCCATGCGCGTCGACATAGCCGCGGGAGGCAAACAGGCCGAGCGAGTAGTCGACCAGTTTCCCCGCCACCAGCCGACCTTCGGTCGGCCGCTCGACGGTTATGGCAATGTCGGCCTCGCGCCGCGACAGGGAGAAGGAGCGCGGCACCGGGACGAGTTGGATGGTGAGTTCGCGGTGCTGGGCGGTGAGTTCGCCCAGCCGCTTGGCCAGGAAGGCGACGCCGAAGCCGTCGGGTGCGCCGATGCGCACGGTTCCGGAAACATCGTCGCCTTCGCCCGATATGGTCGAGCGGGCGGCGATCATGTCGCCTTCCATGCGCTCGGCGATGTCGAGGAAGCGCTCGCCGNTCGCCCGATATGGTCGAGCGGGCGGCGATCATGTCGCCTTCCATGCGCTCGGCGATGTCGAGGAAGCGCTCGCCGGCCGGGGTCAGTTCGCTGCCGGTGGTCAGCCGGCGGAAGAGTTTCGTGCGTAACGCGTCTTCGAGGGCCGCGATGCGGCGCGAGACGGTGGCGTGGTTCAGCTCAAGCCGCCTGGCGGCGCCAAGGATCTGGCCGGCCCGCGCCACGGCGAGGAAGATGCGGACGTCATCCCAGTTCATGGCCTTCCCCTGATGGCGATCTCAGGCGAGTATTTGCGAGAATTGATGCTCACGCGTCAATCGATATCTATTTTACGCACAACGGTTGCGTTCTCCCTCGCGTTGCCATCGGCCAGCCAAAGGCGGACAATGCGACATCACAAACCAGGGAGAGAAATCATGATCGACTACGGTCATTTCATCGGCGGCAAGCGTGTCGCCGGCACCAGCGGCCGCAAGCAGGACGTCATGCAGCCGATGGACGGCACGGTGCGCGGCACGGTGGCGCTGGCCTCGCAGGCGGAATTGCGCGCGGCGGTCGAGAACGCCAAGGCCGCACAGCCCCAATGGGCCGCGACCAATCCGCAGCGCCGCGTGCGCGTTCTGATGAAGTTTCTCGAACTGGTCGCCCGCGACTATGACGAACTGGCCGAGATCCTCGCGCGCGAACATGGCAAGACCATCGCCGACGCCAAGGGCGACATCCAGCGCGGCCTGGAAGTGGTCGAGGTCTGCATCGGCGCTCCGCACATGATGAAGGGCGAGTTCACCGACGGCGCCGGCCCCGGCATCGATGTCTATTCGATGCGCCAGCCGCTCGGCGTCGTCGCCGGCATCACGCCGTTCAATTTCCCGGCGATGATCCCGTTGTGGAAGATCGCGCCGGCGATCGCCTGCGGCAACGCCTTCATCCTGAAGCCTTCGGAGCGTGATCCGGGCGTGCCGATGCGCATTGCCGAACTGTTCATCGAGGCCGGTCTGCCGGCCGGCATCCTCAATGTCGTCAACGGCGACAAGGATGTCGTCGACGCCATCCTCGACGATCCCGACATCAAGGCCATCGGCTTTGTCGGCTCGACGCCGATCGCGCATTACATCTATTCGCGCGGCACGGCGGCCGGCAAGCGCGTGCAGTGCTTCGGCGGCGCCAAGAACCACATGATCATCATGCCCGACGCCGACATGGACCAGACCGTCGACGCGCTGATCGGCGCCGGCTACGGCTCGGCCGGCGAGCGGTGCATGGCTATCTCGGTGGCCGTTCCGGTCGGCAACGACACCGCCAACCGGCTGATGGAAAAGCTGATCCCGCGCGTCGAAAGCCTGAAGGTCGGTCCCTCGACGGATTCGGCAGCGGATTTCGGCCCGCTGGTTACCGCCCAGGCGCTGGAGCGCGTCAAGGGTTACGTCGACACCGGTGTCAAGGAAGGCGCCAAGCTTGTCGTCGACGGTCGCGGCTTCAAGATGCAGGGCTATGAGGACGGCTACTATATGGGCGGTTGCCTGTTCGACAATGTCACGGCCGATATGCGCATCTACAAAGAAGAGATCTTTGGGCCGGTGCTCTCGGTGGTGCGCGCGCCGACCTATGAGAACGCCATCAAGCTCGCCAACGACCATGAGATGGGCAATGGCGTCGCCATCTTCACCCGCGATGGCGACGCCGCGCGCGACTTCGCCAGCCGTGTCCAGGTCGGCATGGTCGGCGTCAACGTACCGATCCCGGTGCCGATCGCCTATTACACTTTCGGCGGCTGGAAGGCATCTTCCTTCGGCGATCTCAACCAGCATGGCCCGGACGCGTTCCGCTTCTACACCAAGACCAAGACGGTGACGTCGCGCTGGCCGTCCGGCATCAAGGACGGCGCCGAGTTCGTTATCCCCACGATGAATTGACCGGACGCTTTTTTATCTGGTCTTCCTCCCTGCAAGGCGGATGAGAAGATCGATTGAACCTGAGGCCTAAGTCCCCGGACTTAGGCCTTTTGTTTTTGCAAACGCTAATGTGATGGAACCGGTGGGGATTGCGCGACTTAGGGCTGCAATCCTGCCGTGGAGGAGGCGCGGCAGACAACCAGGGCGCCGACGGCGGGCCGGTGGCATTGCATCGTCCGGCGCAAGGAGGTGTCAAATGACACGACGTCTTACGGCGACAATGTTCGTTGCGGCGATGGCGATGTGCTTGGGTGCTGCCCAGGCAAATGCAGCTGGGCAATGCGCGGCACGCGCCGATATCGTGAAAGCGCTCGGCGAGAACTTCCACGAAAGCGAAGCCGGGCGCGGCCTGATCAACCCCAATGTGGTCCTCGAGGTCTTCGTTTCGGAACAAGGCAGCTGGACGGTCTTGGCGTCCGACACGAAAGGCCAGAGTTGTATCCTGTCGGTCGGCGAAGGCTGGGACAGCCCGACACTCAAGGCGGCCTTGCCGGGCGCCTGAGCGATTTGCCTTCGCGCTCTTGCAACTAGCGCGTGGCGGCGACCTCGGCATGGCCGCGCAGCAGTGCCATCAGTTTCTTGGCGTCCTTGGCGGCGCCTTCCTCGTCGCCGTCCAGGATCGAGCGGATCAATGCAACATGGTGCTCGGCGGATTCCGCCAGCCCGGTGTCGGCCTTGTAGCGGAACCAGAAGCGGCGACTGTGGGTCTGCAGCGGGGCGGCCAACCGGGCGGCGAACGGGTTGTCGGCGGCCAGCGCCAGCGCCTCGTCGAGCGCCTTGTCGGCCTGGATGAAGGCGAGCACATTGCCTGATATCACTGCTTTCTGCATGGCGAGCGCCGCCTCGTGGAACATGTCGGCGGCCTCGCGGGTGACGAAGCGTGCGGCCGAACGGGCGAGCACCACCTCGACGCCACGCCTTGCGTCGAGCACACGCAGCCAGTCGCCGGGGTGCAGTGGCGCGATCGCGATGCCGGCGCGGGGCCTGACATCGAGCAATCCCTCCCAGGCCAGCCGCTGGATCGCCTCGCGCACCGGCGTGCGGCCGAGCGCCAACCGCTCGATCAGGGAACCCTCGGTGACAAAACTCGCCGGGGCCAGTTCGAGCGTGACGATCATGTGTTCGAGGACGCGATAGGCCCTGGTCGCCGCGGGTTCGGACACGGTGCTTGCTTCCATGGATATCAAAGGTGCTCTCCTGATATATCTAGAATATATCATAACAGATTCCGTATTGACAGCAGCTTTCCTAACAGATATACGGCTGATATATCAGATGGAGAGATAGCCATGTGGACCGGAGTTTTCCCCGCCGTCACGACCAAATTCACCGCCGACGATCGGCTCGACCACGCCGAGATGGAGCGCTGCTTCGGCCTGCAAATGGATGCCGGCTGCGATGGCATCATTGTCTGCGGCTCGCTCGGCGAGGGACCGATGCTGTCACCTGACGAGAAGATCGAGGTGCTGAAGACCGCGCAGAAGATCGCTGGCAAGAAGCCGGTGCTGCTGACGGTCAACGAGGCTGGCACTCGCGAGGCGGCCAGCATCGCCAAGCGCGCCGCCAAGGAAGGCGCCAATGGCCTGATGGTGGTGCCGAGCCCGATCTACCACACCAACGCGGAAGAGACGGTGGCGGCGCTGCGCGCGGTGGCGGAAGCCGGCGACGTGCCGGTCATGATCTATTCCAACCGGCTCGCCTACCGCGTAGATGTAAGCGTCGACCAGATGGAGGAGCTGGCATCGGACAAGCGCTTCGTCGCCATCAAGGAATCCTCCGACGACATCCGCCGCTCGACAGAGATCATCAACCGCCTGGGCAGCCGCTACGACCTGTTCACCGGCGTGGACAATCTGGCCTTCGAGGCGCTGTCCGTGGGTGCCATCGGCTGGGTGGCCGGTCTGGTCACCGCCTTCCCGCGCGAGACCGTCGCCATCTACCAGCTGATGAAGCAGGGACGTCGCGAAGAGGCGCTCGCCATCTACCGCTGGTTCCGGCCGCTGCTCGACCTCGATGTCTCGACCTATCTGGTGCAGAACATCAAGCTTGCCGAAGTGTTCGCAATCAACACCAATGACCGCGTGCGCATGCCGCGCATGCCGCTGTCGGGCGAACGCCGCAAAGTGGTCGAGAAGATCATCAAGGATGCGCTGGCGGCGCGGCCGACACTGCCACGGTTCTAAAGAGGGTTCTCTTCTCCGTTCACGGGGAGAAGATGGCGGCAGCCAGATGAGAGGCAGCGCCCAGGTGCAAGGAAAGTCCAAATTGACAGACGAGGGGCGGCGCTCCTCATCCGCCCTTCGGGCACCTTCTCCCCGTGAACGAGGAGAAGGGAGAGACATCGCCATCATCGGCGGCGGCATCATCGGCATTTGCGCTGCTGCCTTCCTTGCCGAGGCAGGACTGGACGTCACGGTCTTCGACCGCACGGGCATCTGCGAGGAGACGAGCTCCGGCAACGCCGCCGCCTTTGCCTTCTCCGACGTGCTGCCGCTGGCGCACAAGGGAATGATCCGGCAGCTGCCAAAATGGCTCGCCGATCCACTCGGCCCGCTCAGCATTCCGCCCGCCTACCTGCCGAAGCTGCTGCCCTGGCTGATCCGATTCTGGCGCGCCGGCGCGTCTGGGAAATACGAAGCGAGCCTGACGGCGCAGGCCGGCATGATGAAGCTTGCCGAGGCCGAATGGATGGATCTGCTCGATCGCTCAGGCACCCGGCCGATGCTGCGCGAGGACGGTTCGCTCGAACTTTACGAAGGCAAGGCCGAGTTCCGCGCCTCGCTGTCGGGCTGGGCGGCGCGCGAGCGCTTCGGCATCGGCTTCCGCCATGTCGAGGGCGAGGACCTGGCGGACCTGCAGCCGGGGCTGTCACCGCGCTTCGTCAAAGGCACTTTCGTCCCTGGATGGAAGACGGTCGCCGATCCAAAACTGCTCGGCAAGGCGGTGTGGGCGTACGCGCAGTCCAAGGGCGCCCGCTTCGAGATGGCCCGCATCGACCGCATCGCGGCGGATCAGGATGGCCCGACACTGACACTGGCCGACGGCACGAGCAGGCAAGCCGGACACATAATCATTGCCGCGGGCGCCTGGTCGCACCTGCTGGCGCGGCAGCTCGGCGATCGCATTCCGCTGGAGACCGAACGCGGCTACAACACGACGCTGCCGACGAGCGCCTTCGACGTGAGGCGACAGTTGATCTTTTCCGGCCATGGCTTCGTCATCACCCCGCTCGAAACCGGCCTGCGTGTCGGCGGTGCCGTGGAACTCGGGGGCATCGAGCGGCCGCCCAATTTCAATAGGTCGAAAGCGCTCTTGCGGAAGGCGCGGGAATTCCTGCCGGGGCTCGATCCCTCGGGTGGGCGCGAATGGATGGGGTTCCGGCCCTCGCTGCCGGATTCGGTGCCCGTCGTCGGCAAGGCGGCGCGAAGCCGGTCGGTGATCTACGCCTTCGGCCACGGCCACCTCGGCCTGACGCAGGCCGCGGCAACCGGGCGGTTGATCAGGGAATTCGTTCTGGGGCAGACTTCGTCCGTTGATCTGGCCCCCTTCAGTCCACAACGGTTTTGATCTCAAGGAGCCACATGGCCAAGAAATCCTTCTTCTGCATCGACGGCCACACCTGCGGCAATCCGGTGCGGCTGGTCGCCGGCGGCGGCCCTTTGCTGCAGGGCTCGACCATGATGGAGCGACGGGCGCATTTCCTGGCCGAATACGACTGGATCCGCACTGGCCTGATGTTCGAACCGCGCGGCCATGACGTGATGTCAGGCTCGATCCTCTACCCGCCGACGCGCGAGGATTGCGACATCGCCATCCTGTTCATCGAGACGTCCGGCTGCCTGCCGATGTGCGGCCACGGCACCATCGGTACGGTGACGATGGCGATCGAGCACGGGCTGATCAAGCCGAAGACGCCGGGTGTGCTCAGGCTAGACACGCCGGCCGGGCTGGTCATCGCCGAGTACAAGCAGGTCGGCGAATATGTCGAGGAAGTACGCATCACCAACGTGCCCTCCTTCCTGCACGCCGAAGGGTTGAAGGTCGAATGTCCAGGTCTCGGCGAGATCACCGTCGATGTCGCCTATGGCGGCAATTTCTACGCCATCGTGGAGCCGCAGGCGAACTATCGAGATATGGCCGACTATTCCGCCGGCGACTTCATCGCCTGGAGCTCGGTGGTGCGGCAGCGGCTCAACGAGAAGTATTCCTTCGTGCATCCGGAGAATCCCGGGATCACCGGGTTGTCGCACATGCTGTGGACCGGCAAGCCGACGGTTGAGGGAGCCGATGCCCGCAATGCCGTCTTCTACGGCGACAAGGCGATCGACCGCTCTCCATGCGGCACCGGCACCTCGGCGCGCATGGCGCAGCTCCATGCCAAGGGCAAGCTCAAGGCGGGGGATGCGTTTGTCCATGAATCGATCATCGGCTCGCTGTTCAAGGGCAAGGTTGAAAAGGACGTCACGGTCGCCGGTAAGCCGGCGATCATCCCTTCGATCGGCGGCTGGGCCCGCATGACTGGACTGAACACGATCTTCATCGACGACCGCGATCCGTTCGCGCATGGTTTCGTGGTCAAGTAGGAGAATCCTGACGCCGCGGAAAGGAGCGTGACGAAAAACGAAACGTGTCAGGAACGCAACGATTCCTCTCATCACCTAATCTTGACGGTGATTTCTTCGAAAGCGAGCGCATGATGCGGCTCAATCGTCAAAGACATTGCGTTATGCCAATGATAGGGTCCGCGATAGTCCAGGGGCTGGGTGCGAAAACGGGCGATCAGGAAGACGTGACTTGCGAACACGCGGGGCGGTCAAAAAAATCACGTTGCAATCCGGGCTCGAAACTTTACGACTAGGGGAAATACGAAAAGGAATGCGTCTGCATGGGCGACATTCCAGGGGAGCCATGTACACATGCAGTACTTTGTCCAGCAGCTTATCAACGGGCTGACGCTGGGATCGATCTATGGGCTGATCGCGATCGGCTACACGATGGTCTACGGCATTATCGGCATGATCAATTTCGCCCATGGCGACATCTTCATGGTGGGCGCTTTCTCGGCGCTCATCGTCTTCCTCATCCTCGGCGCGCTGTTTTATTCGGTACCCGTGGTCATCGCGCTGCTGGTCATGATGATCGTGGCGATGCTGCTCACCAGCCTCTACAACTGGACGATCGAGAAAGTGGCCTACCGGCCGCTGCGCGGTTCGTTCCGGCTGGCGCCGCTGATCACCGCCATCGGCATGTCGATCGCGCTGTCGAACTTCGTCCAGGTGACGCAAGGCCCGCGCAACAAGCCGATCCCGCCGATGGTCAGCCAAGTCTACAACATCAACGGCGTCAGCGTTTCGCTGAAGCAGATCATCATCGTCATCGTCACCGCTTTGCTGTTGGCGCTGTTCTGGTATCTGGTCAACAAGACCTCGCTTGGCCGGGCACAACGCGCCTGCGAGCAGGACCGCAAGATGGCCGCACTGCTGGGCATCGACGTCGACCGCACCATCTCGATCNCAACGCGCCTGCGAGCAGGACCGCAAGATGGCCGCACTGCTGGGCATCGACGTCGACCGCACCATCTCGATCACTTTCATCATGGGCGCCGCTCTTGCCGCCGTCGCCGGCACGCTGTTCTTGATGTACTACGGCGTCATCGCCTTCTCGGACGGCTTTACCCCCGGGGTCAAGGCATTCACGGCGGCGGTTCTAGGCGGCATCGGTTCATTGCCAGGTGCGGTGCTGGGCGGCCTCCTGATCGGCTTCATCGAGAGCATGTGGTCGGCCTATTTCTCGATCGACTACAAGGACGTCGCCGCGTTCTCGATCCTGGCGATCGTGCTGATCTTCCTGCCTTCCGGCATATTGGGCCGGCCAGAAGTCGAAAAGGTCTGAGACCATGGCCGTGACCGTATCTCCAGAGCGCGACACTGTCGCCAGCCCCATGCAGCGCGCGCTGCGCGAGGGCTTCTATGCCGGCGCCATCTCGCTTGGCCTGTTCGTGCTGTTCATCGGCCTCAAGACCGACCAGAACATCTCCAACGAACTGGTCTTGGTGAAGCGCTGGGGGCTCTTGGCCGCCGTGGTGATCGCCACGGCTGTCGGGCGTTTCCTTTATGTCGCCTATGGTCAGCCCTTCATGGCCAACCAGAAGATCGCCGATGTCGCCACCGGCCTGTTGCCGGCCAGCGCGGCGTCGCGCTTCTTCCTGTTGCCGGCGTTTGTCGTGGCGATCATCGCGGTGGTGCTGCTGTTCGTGTTCAACGGCTCGCTTGCCGGATGGGTCGGAGCAGAGGCGGCCGGCTACCTGCAGTTCCTGCGCGCGCTCGCAATCATCTATGCGCTGGCCTGTGTGATCTACTATTTCCGCGGCTTCATCCACGCCAACTTCACCAAGCTCGGCATTGCCGCGCTGGTGCTCTATCCGATCCTTGTCGTCGTCGTGCTGTCGCTGATGTCGTGGTCGGTCGCCACCGGACTGCAGGGCTCGCTGAAATGGGTCGACAATTTCGGCATCCAGATCCTGATCTACGTGATGCTGGCCTGGGGGCTGAACATCGTCGTAGGCCTCGCCGGCCTGCTTGATCTCGGCTACGTCGCCTTCTACGCCGTCGGCGCCTATGCCTATGCGCTGCTTGGCACAACCTACGGCCTGTCGTTCTGGATACTGCTTCCGGCGGCTGGCGCCATGGCCGCCTTCTGGGGCGTGCTGCTCGGCTTTCCGGTGCTGCGCCTGCGCGGCGACTACCTGGCGATCGTTACCCTTGCCTTCGGTGAGATCATCCGCCTGGTGCTGATCAACTGGCGCGATGTGACCAACGGTTCGGCCGGTATCTCCGGCATTCCGAAGGTCACCTTTTTCGGCCTGATGACCTTCAACGTCTCGGACCCCAACTACATTGCCAAGGTCCTGCACCTCGCGACCTCGAGCGCCTACTACAAGATCTTCCTCTATTACCTGATCCTGGCGCTTTGCATGCTCACCGCCTTCGTCACCATCAGGCTGAGGCGCATGCCCGTGGGGCGCGCCTGGGAAGCGCTGCGCGAGGACGAGATCGCCTGCCGCTCGCTCGGCATCAACACCACCACGACCAAGCTGACGGCGTTTGCCACGGGTGCCATGTTCGGCGGTTTTGCCGGGGCGTTCTTCGCCGCGCGGCAGGGTTTCGTCAGCCCGGAATCCTTCGTCTTCCTGGAATCGGCCATCATCCTGGCCATCGTCGTCCTTGGCGGCATGGGGTCGCTGGTCGGCATCGCCGTCGCCGCGATGGTGATGATCGGCGGCACCGAGGCGCTGCGCGAGCTCGACTTCCTCAAGCAGGTCTTCGGGCAAGATTTCACCCCCGAACTCTACCGCATGCTCCTGTTTGGCATGGCCATGGTCATCGTCATGCTGTGGAAGCCGCGCGGCTTTGTCGGCAGTCGTGAACCGACAGCCTTCCTCAAGGAGCGCAGGGCTGTCTCAAGCTCCTTCACCAAGGAGGGTCACGGCTGATGAATGCGAACGCACAAATGAACGACTCCATCCTGCAGGTCGATCATCTGTCGATGAAGTTCGGCGGCCTGGTCGCCATCGGCGACCTGTCCTTCACCGCCAGGCGCGGTGAAATCACCGCGCTGATCGGCCCCAACGGCGCCGGCAAGACCACCGTGTTCAATTGCATCACCGGCTTCTACAAGCCGTCGGAAGGCATGATCACGCTCAACGGGGCCGATGGCTCCAGCTACCTGCTGGAACGGCTGCCCAACCATGAGATCCCGGCGCGCGCCAAGGTGGCGCGCACCTTCCAGAACATCCGCCTGTTCTCGGGCATGACGCTGCTGGAGAACCTGCTCGTCGCCCAGCACAACAAGCTGATGAAGGCATCCGGGTATACGATCCTGGGCCTGTTCGGCTTCAGCGGCTACCGCAAGGCCTCGGCCGAATCGGTGGAGCTTGCCAAGCACTGGCTGGAAAAGGCCGATCTCGTCGATCGAGCCGACGATCCGGCCGGCGACCTGCCCTACGGCGCACAGCGGCGGCTCGAGATCGCGCGCGCCATGTGCACCGGTCCCGAGCTTCTGTGCCTCGACGAACCCGCGGCCGGTCTCAACCCGAAGGAATCGGCGGCTCTCAACGAACTGCTGATGGGGATCAAGCACACGACTGGCACCTCGATCCTCCTGATCGAGCACGACATGTCGGTGGTCATGCAGATCTCCGACCATGTCGTGGTGCTGGAATATGGCCGCAAGATCTCCGACGGCAATCCGCAGTCGGTGCGCACCGACCCGCGTGTCATCGCTGCCTATCTTGGCGTCGACGACGAGGAAGTCGAGACCGTACTTACCGAAGTCGGCGACGAGGACGTCATCGAACAGCTCGACATCGGTCCCGACTCCGCGCATGGCCCGGGGACATCATCCTCGTATCTGGCCGGGCCGGTGAGCGACACCGTCGGCCATAGCCAAGGCGAACGCGTAACCGTGTCGAAAGGCGCCTCGAAGGCAGCGCAGGTCGATGCCCGCGCCGCCAGCGTGGCAAGCAGGCCTGTCGCCCCGACACCGGCACAGGCCAAGCCCGCCGCGAAGAAAGCGGCGCCAAGGAAGACGGCCGCCAAGGCGCCCGCCGCGAAGGCCGAAGGCGTTTCGAACCGGCTCGCTGTCCCCCGTGGCGGCAAGGCCGACAATCTGACCCGCATCAAGGGCATCGGCACGGTCAACGAGAAGAAGCTCAACGAACACGGCATCTTCCACTTCGACCAGATCGGCGCCTGGAAGAAGGCGGACGTCGAAGCGGTCGAGGCCTATCTCGCCTTTGACGGACGCATAGCGCGCGAGGAGTGGGTCAAGCAGGCTAAGCTGCTCGGCCAAGGCAAGGATACGGAATTCTCACGCCGCGTCGATGCAGGCAAGGTGGCGACCAGTCATGTTTCCGGCAAAGCCAAGGCGAGCACAGCCAAGCCCGTTCAGGGCAAGCGTGGAGGGGGCAAGTGATGGCCACGACAACGCTGCTCGATATCAAGGGCGTGGAGACCTATTACGGCAACATCCGTGCGCTGAACGGCGTCAATGTCAGCGTCAAGCAAGGTGAGATCGTGGCGCTGATCGGCGCCAACGGCGCCGGCAAGTCGACGCTGATGATGACCATCTTCGGGGCTCCACGCGCCCGCACGGGCACCATCACTTTCAACGGGACCGATATCACCCAGTTGCCGACACACGAAATCGCGCGCATGCGCATTGCCCAGTCACCCGAGGGCCGGCGCATCTTTCCGCGCATGACGGTGATGGAAAACCTGCAGATGGGCGCCAGCCTCGACAACCTCAAATATTATGGCGAGGACGTCGAGAAGGTGTTCACGCTATTCCCCAGGCTGAAGGAGCGCATCGCCCAGCGTGGTGGTACGCTGTCGGGCGGCGAACAGCAGATGCTGTCGATCGGACGCGCACTGATGGCGCGGCCGAAACTGCTTCTGCTCGACGAGCCGTCGCTGGGTCTGGCGCCGCTGATCGTCAAGCAGATCTTCGATGCCATCCGCGAGTTGAACCGCACCCAAGGGCTGACCGTGTTCCTGGTCGAGCAGAACGCGTTCGGCGCGCTCAAGCTCGCCACGCGCGGCTATGTCATGGTCAACGGCAATGTGACGATGAGCGGCACCGGCAAGGAGCTGCTCGCCAATCCGGAAGTGCGCGCCGCCTATCTCGAAGGCGGACATCACTGAGTTCAGGAGACTTCCCATGCAAGGCATTCTCTACGAGGAACCGTCGATCTGGCAGTTCTTCTTCGTCACTTGCCTGCTCGGCGGATGGGCGGCATGGATGACCGGCAAGGCCAGTGCCCAGACATGGCGCAGCTTCATCCAGCTGTTTGCCTATTTGCTCGGGCTCGGCATCGGCATCCGCTTCATCCATCACGCGCTGTTCGACGGCACGATGTTCTCGCTGCATTACTATATCGTCGACACCGTCGTGCTGATGATACTAGGCTTCGTCGGCTATCAATACACACGAACCAACCAGATGGTCACACAGTATAATTGGCTCTACGAAAGAGCTTCAATCTTGAGCTGGAAATCGAAAGGTTGACGTTCATCATTAACGCCGCGTCAGGGATGAATCGGCGTGACAAGTGCCTGAAAATCGGCAAACTATGCTTTCTGCGATAAGGGTGGGCATCGCATGAAAGCTTCATCCACGCCCACTCCGTTAATGGGAGCGTTTAAATGAAAAAGTCACTCTTGTCCGCCGTGGCCCTGACCGCGCTAGTCGCGTTCGGTGGCAACGCGTGGGCTGATGTAATGTTCGGCGTTGCCGGCCCGATCACCGGCCCGAACGCTGCCTTCGGCGCACAGCTGCAGAAGGGCGCCGAAGCGGCCGTCGCCGATATCAATGCCAAGGGCGGCATCAATGGCGAGCAGATCAAGCTCGAAGTCGGCGACGACGTCTCTGATCCGAAGCAGGGCATCTCGGTCGCCAACAAGTTCGTCGGCGACGGCGTCAAGTTCGTGATCGGCCACTTCAACTCCGGCGTGTCGATCCCGGCCTCCGAGGTCTACGCGGAAAACAATATCGTCGAAATCACCCCGGCCGCAACCAACCCGAAGTTCACAGAGCGCGGCCTGTGGAATGTGTTCCGTACCTGCGGACGCGACGACCAGCAGGGCAGCATCGCCGGCGCCTATATCGCGGCTAACTTCAAGGATGCCAAGGTTGCCGTGATCCATGACAAGACCCCTTATGGCCAGGGCCTCGCGGACGAAACCAAGAAGGCGATGAACGCCGCGGGCGTCAAGGAAGTGATGTATGAAGGCGTCAATGTCGGCGACAAGGACTTCTCGGCGCTGATCGCCAAGATGAAGGAAGCCGGCGTCACGTTGATCTACTGGGGAGGTCTGCACACCGAAGCCGGCCTGATCATCCGTCAATCGGCGGACCAGGGCCTCAAGGCCCCGATGATGTCGGGTGACGGCATCGTGACTGACGAACTCGCCGCCATCGCGGGCGACGCCGTCGCCGGCACGCTCAACACGTTCGGCCCCGACCCGCGCCTGATCCCGGCCAATAAGGAACTCGTCGAGAAGTTCCGCGCGCAGGGTTTCGAGCCGGAAGCCTACACGCTCTACGCCTATGCCGCCGT
Source organism: Mesorhizobium sp. LNHC229A00 (assembly GCF_000502415.1). Classification (NCBI taxonomy): domain Bacteria; kingdom Pseudomonadati; phylum Pseudomonadota; class Alphaproteobacteria; order Hyphomicrobiales; family Phyllobacteriaceae; genus Mesorhizobium; species Mesorhizobium sp. LNHC229A00. The sequence continues at coordinate 43,674 of NZ_AYWQ01000005.1, read as the reverse complement.
GCAGGTGGTCGCCGAGGCGGCCGCTGCCGCCAAGACGAACGACCCGCAGGCAGTCGCCAAGGCGATGCATGAAAGCGGACCGTTCCCGACCGTTCTGGGCGATCTCGCCTATGATGCCAAGGGCGATCCGAAACTGCCAGGCTACATCATGTACGAATGGAAGAAGAAGGACGACGGGAAGTATTCCTGGTTCCCGAAGTCGTAATTCATTCGGATACGAAACCAACGATGCCCGGCGCCTCGCGCCGGGCATTTTCTTTGATGCGCGCCGGCAGCCAGGTTGCGTCGCGGGCGAGCCTTCCTTAGCCAGGAAGATCGCATCCAGGATCGAAATTGTCGCCATTGTTCCGCCCGTACGAACTGATGCATGCGAGTGTTGGCCGGATAATCGATCTAAATCGGTTTAAATGAGCGTCGATTTTGTTTGCACTGCAGCATTTTCCCGCTAATCATTGCCCCGATTTCCTGTTCCTTCCGCTGCTGGAGCCTAGTCCTTGGCCATCACGAAGATACTCGTCGCCAACCGGTCCGAAATCGCCATCCGCGTCTTTCGCGCGGCCAACGAGTTGGGCCTCAAAACCGTGGCGATCTGGGCCGAGGAAGACAAATACTCGCTGCACCGCTTCAAGGCCGATGAGAGCTATCAGGTCGGGCGCGGCCCGCATCTCGGCAAGGACATGGGGCCGATAGAGAGCTATCTGTCGATCGAGGAGGTGATCCGCGTCGCCAGACTTTCGGGCGCCGATGCCATCCACCCCGGCTACGGGCTGCTGTCGGAAAGTCCCGAATTCGCCGAAGCCTGCGCGCAAGCGGGCATCACCTTCATCGGCCCGAAGCCCGACACGATGCGCCGGCTGGGCAACAAGGTTGCCGCGCGCAATCTCGCCATCGAGGTCGGCGTGCCCGTGGTGCCGGCGACCGATCCGTTGCCGGACGACATGGAGGCGGTCAAGGAGCTCGCCAAGACGGTCGGTTATCCGGTCATGCTGAAAGCCTCGTGGGGTGGCGGTGGCCGCGGCATGCGCGCCATCCGCTCCGAGGCCGACCTCGCCCGCGAGGTCATGGAAGGCAAGCGCGAGGCGAAGGCCGCCTTCGGCAAGGACGAGGTCTATCTCGAAAAGCTGATCGAGCGCGCCCGCCATGTCGAGGTGCAGGTGCTTGGCGACACGCACGGCAATGCAGTCCACCTGTTCGAGCGCGACTGCTCGATCCAGCGCCGCAACCAGAAGGTCGTCGAGCGCGCGCCGGCGCCCTATCTCAGCGAGAACCTGCGCCAGGAGCTTTGCGGCTACGCGCTGAAGATCGCGCGCGAGACCAGCTATATCGGCGCCGGCACGGTCGAATTCCTGCAGGACGCCGATACCGGCAAGTTCTACTTCATCGAGGTTAATCCGCGCATCCAGGTCGAGCACACCGTCACCGAAATGGTGACCGGCATCGACATCGTGAAGGCGCAGATCCACATCCTCGACGGTTTCGCCATCGGCACGCCGGAATCGGGTGTGCCGGCGCAGAGGGATATCCGGCTGAACGGCCATGCNCCTCGACGGTTTCGCCATCGGCACGCCGGAATCGGGTGTGCCGGCGCAGAGGGATATCCGGCTGAACGGCCATGCCTTGCAGTGCCGCATCACCACGGAAGATCCCGAACACAATTTCATTCCGGACTACGGCCGCATCACCGCCTATCGCGGCGCCACCGGCTTCGGCATCCGCCTCGATGGCGGCACCGCCTATTCCGGCGCGGTCATCACCCGCTTCTACGATCCGCTGCTGGAGAAGGTCACGGCCTGGGCGCCGACGCCGGCCGAGACGATCGCCCGCATGAACCGCGCTCTGCGCGAGTTCCGCATCCGCGGCGTCGCCACCAACCTCACCTTCCTCGAAGCGATCATCAATCACCCGAACTTCGCCGACAATTCCTATACAACGAGGTTCATCGACACGACGCCGGAGCTGTTCCAGCAGGTCAAGCGCCAGGACCGCGCCACCAAGCTGCTCAACTACCTGGCCGACGTCAGCGTCAACGGCCATCCCGAAACGCGCGGCCGGCCGACGCCAAAGGCCGACGCGGCGGCGCCCGTGGTGCCCTATCTCAACGGCAATGTCCCAAGCGGCAGCAAGCAGAAGCTCGACGTGCTCGGGCCGGAAAAGTTCGCCGCCTGGATGCGCGAGCAGAAGGAAGTGCTGGTCACCGACACGACGATGCGCGACGGCCACCAGTCGCTGCTGGCCACTCGCGTGCGCACGCACGACATTGCCGGCATCGCCGGCACCTATGCGCGCGCCTTGCCGCAGTTGCTGTCGCTCGAATGCTGGGGCGGCGCCACTTTCGACGTCGCCATGCGCTTCCTCACCGAGGATCCATGGGAGCGGTTGTCGCTGGTGCGGGAGGCTGCCCCCAACCTGTTGCTGCAGATGTTGCTGCGCGGCGCCAACGGCGTCGGCTACACCAATTATCCCGACAATGTCGTACAGCATTTCGTCAAGCAGGCGGCGTCGGGCGGCGTCGACTTGTTTCGCGTCTTCGACTGCCTGAACTGGGTCGAGAACATGCGCGTCGCCATGGATGCGGTCGGCGCCGAGGGCAAGCTGATCGAAGCGGCGATGTGCTATACCGGTGACATTCTCGATCCGGCGAGGGCTAAGTACGACCTGAAATATTATGTGGGGCTCGCCAGGGAATTGCAGGCCGCCGGCGCCCATATCATCGCGGTCAAGGACATGGCCGGCCTGTTGAAGCCGAGTGCTGCCCGTGTGCTGTTCAAGGCGCTGCGCGAGGCGACCGACCTGCCGATCCATTTTCATACCCACGACACGTCGGGCCTGTCGGCGGCAACCGTGCTGGCGGCGGTGGAGAGCGGCGTCGACGCCATCGACGCGGCGATGGACGCCTTCTCCGGCAATACGTCGCAGCCTTGCCTAGGTTCGATTGTCGAAGCGCTGAAGGGCACCGAGCGCGATCCGGGCCTCGACCCGCAATGGATCCGCAAGATCTCATTCTACTGGGAAGCCGTTCGCAATCAGTACGCTGCTTTCGAGAGCGACCTGAAAGGCCCGGCTTCCGAGGTCTACCTGCACGAAATGCCGGGCGGGCAGTTCACCAATTTGAAGGAACAGGCGCGTTCGCTGGGGCTCGAGACACGCTGGCACGAAGTGGCGCAGACCTATCACGACGTCAACCTGATGTTCGGTGACATCGTCAAGGTGACGCCGTCCTCCAAGGTCGTGGGCGACATGGCGCTGATGATGGTGAGCCAGGACCTGACAGTCGCCGACGTCGAGAACCCGGGCCGCGACATCGCCTTCCCGGACTCCGTCGTTTCGATGCTGCGCGGCGATCTCGGCCAGTCCCCGGGCGGCTGGCCGCAGGCGCTGCAGAAGAAGGCGCTCAAGGGCGACAAGCCGATCACGGCGCGCCCCGGCTCATTGCTCAAGCCGGCTGACCTCGAGAAGAGCCGCAAGGAGATCGAGGACAAGCTCGAGCGCAAGCTGTCGGAATACGAGTTCGCCTCGTGGCTGATGTATCCGAAGGTGTTTTCCGACTTCGTCGCCGCGCAGGAAACCTACGGCCCGGTCAGCGTTCTGCCGACGCCGACCTATTTCTACGGCATGAGATCGGAAGACGAGATCTTCGTCGATATCGAAAGGGGCAAGACCTTGGTCGTGCGCTGCCAGGCGTTCGGCGATGTCGACGACAAGGGCATGGTCACGGTGTTCTTCGAGCTCAACGGCCAGCCCCGGCGCGTGAAGGTGCCCGACCGCGCGCATGGTGCGTCAGCGGCCAAGGCGCGCCGCAAGGCGGAGCCCGGCAACGAGGCGCATGTCGGGGCGCCGATGCCGGGTGTGGTCTCCGCACTTTCGGTCGCCGCCGGCCAGGCCGTCAAGGCTGGCGACGTGCTGCTCTCCATCGAAGCGATGAAGATGGAGACGGCGTTGCACGCCGAGCGCGACGGGACGGTCGCCGAGGTGCTGGTGAAGGCCGGCGACCAGATCGATGCGAAGGATCTCCTGATCGCGTTCAACTGAGAGCTCGCAAGGAACGGGCAGGCGTCGGCTTGGCGGCAGGCCTTGGCGAGCTGTTCGATAACGGCTTGACCCGCCGGCCCCGGTCGGGCATCGAACCGCTGAAATTCGCCGCGGCACGTTCCCCGAGTCGCGGCGCGGAACCGATTTGGAGAAAAACATGGCCGACGATATCACCGAGACCAGCCAGACTGTTGCCGCCGGCCAGCTGCGTGCCTTGATCGAGCGCATTGAGCGGCTCGAGGAAGAAAAGAAGACGATTTCCGACGACATCAAGGAAGTCTTCGCCGAAGCCAAGGGTACCGGCTTCGACACCAAGGCAATCCGCACCATCATCCGTCTGCGCAAGAAGGACCAGGCCGAGCGCCAGGAGGAGGACGCCATCCTCGATCTGTACATGGCCGCCCTCGGCATGGTGTAAGACTAACCGGCCGGTGCCCGACGCGGTTGCCGGAGATACGGTTCGAACCATGAGCGAATTCGACTTCGGCGGCCGCCGCGCCTTGGAATTCCGCCATCGCGGCTTCTGGTCGCTGTTTGCCGAACGGCATCCGGAAGAAAGAGCCCGGCTAGCGCGGCGCGGGCCCTGGTTCTGGCAGCGCGGGCTCCCCGACTTCGCACTGGTGCTTTCCATGTATGTCGCGCCGGCGCAGAACCATGTCGGCGTCTTCTTCGGCCGCAACGAGAAGTTCGGCGCCACGCAAAGCTGGTCGCGGCTGGAGCCGTTCCGGCCGGCGATCGAAGACAGGCTGAAGCTTCGGCCGGAACAAAGCTGCGAAGGCCTTGGCATCAATTCGATGTGGCGCGTCAACTGCTTTGCCGAGGACAACTGGCCTGCCATGACCGACTGGCTGGTGACGGAATGCTCGCGGGTCGAGTGCGCCGTGACCGAAGTGCTGAGGCAGGGGTAAGTGATCTCGGATTTCTTCCGCTCGCGTTGGCTTGGCGAGGTGCCGATCGACCGGCTGTTCTGGCGCGACCTGATGCTTGTCGGAACCGCGATCAATATTGCGTCGTCTGCCGCGGCGCTGATCCTGCTTGGACTGAAGATGCCGCTCGGCCTTGTCCTTGCGGTGCATTTCGCACCGGTGGGCTACAGCATCTTCCTGGCTTTGGCGGTCTGGCGCACGGCTGACAAGGCAGGTGGCGCCAAGGCTTCGCTTTTCATGCTGGGATCAGCGCTCTGGCTGATCGCCACGATCGTCGTCTGACGAAGCCGCCCTTACGAAAAAAGGGCGGCCAGAGCCGCCCTTGGCAAGCATTCATGACGCCTTGTTCAGACGGCCGGCTCGAATTTCAGCGCCACGCCATTGATGCAGTAACGCAGACCGGTCGGCGGCGGGCCGTCCTCGAAGACATGGCCGAGATGGCTGCCGCAACGGGCACAATGGCATTCGGTGCGGACCATGCCGTAGCTGCGGTCGACGGTGTTCTCGACGGAGCCCGGCACGGGATCGTTGAAGCTCGGCCAGCCGGTGCCGCTCTCAAATTTCAGCGTGGATTGGAACAAAGGCTGGTCGCAGCCGACGCAGGAAAAAGTACCGGCGCGCTTCTCGTACAGCAGGGCGCAGCTTCCCGGCCGCTCGGTGCCATGGTTGCGCATGACGGCGTATTGCTCCGGCGTCAGCCGGGCGCGCCATTCGGCGTCGGTGCGGGTGACGGGGTAGGTATGGGTGTCCATTTCATCTCCTCAGCCTTGGCGGCTCGTTCTTGGTTGCAACCGGATATTCGCGACAAGATAGGGGTTTGTTACAGACCTGCCCAGTCCCGAGCGCTTCGGACTCTCAATGTTTGCGCGACAATTGCCTGGTGGCGCCTTCCAATCCGGTCAATGTCAGTGGGAACATGCGGCCGCCGAAGATGTCACGGATCATCGCGATCGAATGGGTAAAGCCCCAGTTCTTTTCGCTCTCGGGGTTAAGCCACACCGCGTTCGGCCATTGCCGCAGCAGCCGGCCGAGCCAGACGGCTCCGGCCTCGGGGTTCCAGTGTTCCACCGAGCCGCCGGGCTGGGCGATCTCGTATGGGCTCATCGAGGCATCGCCGACGACGATGACCTTATAGTCGGGGCCATATTTGTGGATGAGGTCGAAGGTCGAAATCGTCTCGGCATGGCGGCGACGATTGTTCTTCCACACGCCTTCGTAGAGGCAGTTGTGAAAGTAGAAATATTCGAGCTGGCGGAATTCGGCGCGAGCGGCCGAAAACAGCTCCTCGACGCTTTTGATATGGTCGTCCATCGAGCCGCCGACATCGAAGAACATCAGGAGCTTCACCGCATTGCGGCGCTCGGGCCTGGTCTTGACGTCGAGATAGCCGTGCTCGGCGGTGGCGTGGATGGTGCCGGGCAGGTCGAATTCTTCCTCCGCGCCCTCACGCACCCAGCGGCGCAAGCGCTTCAGCGCGACTTTGATGTTGCGGGTGCCGAGTTCGACGGCATCGTCGAAATTCCGGAACTCGCGCTTGTCCCAGACTTTCACGGCGCGACGGTTGCGGCTTTCGTGCTGGCCGATGCGCACGCCTTCGGGGTTGTAGCCATAGGCGCCGAAGGGGGAGGTGCCGCCGGTGCCGATCCATTTCGAACCGCCCTGGTGGCGGCCCTTCTGTTCCTCGAGCCGCTGCTTCAGCGTCTCCATCAGCCTGTCGAAACCGCCCAGCGCCACGACCAGTTTTTTCTCTTCCTCGGTCAGGTGCTTTTCGGCCAGCCGGCGCAGCCATTCCTCGGGAATATTGGCGACGTCGACCGCATCCGGTCCGCCCAGCGCCTCGACGCCCTTGAAGACATGCGCAAAGACCTGGTCGAAGCGGTCGATATGGCGCTCGTCCTTAACCAGTGCGGCGCGGGCAAGATAGTAAAAACCCTCGACGTCGTAATCGACCAGCCCGGCGTCCAGCCCCTCCAGCAGCGACAGATATTCCCTGAGCGAAACGGGAACACGGGCAGCTTTCAGCTCGAGGAAGAAGGGGATGAACATGGCCGGTTACAGCAAATCATACTCGATAAAGCCCGTCCTGCGCGCGACGTGGTCGTAGAGCTTGCGGGCGGTGGCATTGGTTTCGTGCGTCATCCAGTAGACGTTCTTCACGCCGATCTTGGCGGCCTCCTGTTTCACCGCCTCGATAAGGGCAGCGCCGATGCCTTTGCCGCGCACATCCGGATCGGCGAACAGATCCTGCAGGTAGCAGTTGTTTTTCTCCGACCAGCCGGAGCGGTGGTAGAGATAATGGGTGAGGCCGACGGCCTTGCCGCCCGAGGTGGCGATAAAACCCTTGGGCTCGAACTCGCCTTCGGTGAACAATCGTTTCCAGGTGATGGCATAGACCTCTTCCGGCAGCTTGGTTTCGTAAAAGGTTAGATAATCGGTCCACAGGCGGTGCCAGTCGGCGTGGTCGGATTGCGCGAGGGGGCGGACAACGATCTCAGACATTTTATCTCCTCCGAAGGGTTCTGGCCGAAACTGACCTTCTCTTCGGCCCGCGGCAACGGTCCACGGCCGGGGAAAGCGCTGCTTCTGCCTATTGTCTTCTCGCCATGAAGGCCAGCCGCTCGAATAGATGCACGTCCTGCTCGTTCTTCAACAGGGCGCCATGCAGTTTGGGCAATGCGTTCTTCGGGTCGGCGCGCAAATCCTCCGGCGCGATGTCGTCGGCGACCAGCAGGCGGATCCAGTCGAGCGCCTCGGAGGTCGATGGCTTCTTCTTCAAGCCTGGCACGTCGCGGATTTCATAGAACTGGGTGAGGGCCGCGCGCACAAGGTTCTGCTTGATGCCGGGATAGTGCACGTCGACAATTCTGTGCAGCGTGTCGACGTCGGGAAAGCGGATGTAGTGGAAGAAGCAGCGGCGCAGGAAAGCGTCCGGCAACTCCTTCTCGTTGTTTGAGGTGATGATGACGATCGGGCGAACGGAGGCGTGGATGGTCTCGCCGGTCTCGTAGACGAAGAACTCCATCCGATCGAGTTCCTGCAGCAGGTCGTTGGGGAATTCGATGTCGGCCTTGTCGATCTCGTCGATGAGGAGCACGACCTTCTTGCCGGCCGCGAATGCCTCCCAAAGCTTGCCGCGCTTGATGTAGTTCTTGATGTCGTTGAACCTGACATCGCCGAGCTGGCTGTCGCGCAGCCGCGACACCGCATCATATTCGTAGAGGCCTTGCTGCGCTCGCGTCGTCGATTTGACGTGCCACTCGATCAGGTCGAGGCCGAGTGCCGCCGCCACTTGGCGGGCGAGTTCCGTCTTGCCGGTGCCGGGCTCGCCCTTGACCAGCAAGGGCCGCTCCAGTGCGATCGCCGCGTTGACCGCCACCATCAGATCCTTGTCGGCGACATAGGCCGCCGTGCCTTCGAAACGCATTTTTGCTCCTCGGTTGGTTGACGCGACCGTAAGGACGCCGCCGCGGCTGTGCAAGGGTTGCGCCGGATGCGACGAATGGCTTGAAACCCCAGACGAAAGATTCCCGTTGCTGCGCACGGCCGCTCGGCAGGCCGAGGGGCGGGGAGCATGAACGAAAAGATGTCAGGCAAGGCGGCGCTCCAGGTCGTCGTTGGCGTGTTGGCGGCAACGCCGGTTCTGGTGGGCGTGGAAGGTATCGTGTCCGGTCCGGAATTCCTGCATGTCGCCGCACCGTGGCCTGTCGATCTCGACAGTCATTTCCGCTTCCTGTCCGGGTTTTTCCTGGCCATTGGCCTTGCCTGGTATAGTTGCATTCCCAGCATCGAGACCAAGACGGAACGGTTCCGGCTGCTTGCCGCCTGCACGTTTGCCGGTGGCCTGGCACGGCTTGTCTCGCTGCTGTTGGTCGGCGCGCCATCGCTGGGGCACGTCGCCGGTCTCTGTATCGAACTGCTGGCGGTGCCGGCGCTGGTCTGGTGGCAGGGGCACGTCGTGAATAAAGCCAGCGGGACGGGCCAATTCTCTGGCGCTTGAGCCACCAGCGGCCTATATTGGGGAGGACGGTCTGTGCTTCCCGGCAGGAGAACATTTTCCCCGGGGCCTTAACGATCCTTAGGGAGCTGTCCCTGGGAAGACCCGTGGGTTTTCTCACACGGCGCCCACCTACTTTGTAGGTTCCCGGGATCGCTCTCTCCACCGGTTGTGTGGATCGTCACTTATCGCAAGGCGTCCCACGCATCTTGGTGGATGATGCGGTGGGAACGTCGCACTTGAGGCCCGCAAAGCTTTGACTTTTTCTACGTTGGCCGCATGACCTCTCCCAAAGACCTGAAAAAAAAGCTGCGTCTCGAGGCACTCGCCCGCCGCGACGGCCTCGATGCATTCTGGCGGGTGGAGGCTGCGCTCGAAATGGCGGAGACGGCGCGCGACCATCTGGAGATCGGGCCCGGTCAGATCGTCTCCGGCTTCTGGCCGATGCGCTCGGAGGTCGACGTCAGGCCGCTGATGTTCGCCTTGCGAGAGAAGGGCGCACGGCTCTGCCTGCCGGCCATTCTCGACAAGACCACCATCGTCTTTCGCGAACTGGTGCGCGGCGCGCCGATGGTGGATATGGGCTTTGGCACGGTCGGGCCCCACGCGGAGGCCGAGGTACTCGATCCCGCAGTCATGCTGGTGCCGCTCGCCGCCTTCGACGCGCGCGGTCACCGCATCGGCTATGGCGCCGGCTATTACGATCGGGCGATCGGCAAGCTCGTCGACAAGGGGTTCGCGCCCCGGCTCATCGGCATCGCCTTCGACTGCCAAGAAGTTTCGCAAGTTCCAGACGAACCCCATGACGTGGTCATCCCGGAAATACTCACCGAGAGCGGGTTGCGCCGCTTTGCGCCAAAATTGTAGATAGTTCTTTGAAACGCATGATCTTTGCCGAAAAGTCATGCAACTTTTCGGGATCACGCATAGATGCGACTTCTTTTCCTCGGGGACATGGTCGGCAAGACAGGGCGCACCGCGGTGTGGGAACAACTGCCTGGCCTGATCTCCGACTTCAAACTCGATTTCGTCATCGTCAACGGCGAGAACGCGGCTGGCGGCTTCGGCATCACCGAAGAGATCTTGCGTGAGACGATCGCGGCGGGCTGCGATGTCGTGACCACCGGCAACCATGTCTGGGACCAGCGCGACGCGCTGGCCTTCGCGCCGCGCGAGCAGCGGTTCCTGCGGCCTTCCAATTTCCCCAGAGGCACTCCGGGGCGCGGCTCCGGTGTCTACATCGCCAAAAACGGCGCGCGCGTGCTGGTCGCCAACATTATGGGCCGGGTGTTCATGCACCCGGAACTCGACGACCCGTTTCAGGCCGGCGAACGCGAGCTTGCCGCCTGTCCGCTCGGCGAGCAGGCGGATGCGGTGGTGATCGACTTCCATGCCGAGGCAACCTCGGAAAAAATGTGCTTCGCGCATTTCGTCGATGGACGCGCCAGTCTCGTCGTCGGCACCCACACGCACCAGCCCACCGCCGACCATCAGATCCTCAATGGCGGTACCGGCTACCTGTCGGATGCCGGCATGTGCGGTGACTATGATTCATCGCTCGGCATGGACAAGGAAGAACCGCTCAACCGGTTCCTGTCGAAAGTGCCGAAAGGGCGTTTCGAGGCAGCGACGGGACCGGCGACATTGTGCGGCGTCGGCGTCGATATTTCCGACCGCACGGGGCTCACCGAGAAGATCGCGCCGTTTCGTCGCGGGCCAAGGCTTGAAGAAACGGCTCCGTCCTTCTGGGCGTGACATTGATATAGGGGTTCGCAGTACCTAATTGCCGGCGACACTGCTCTAGATCGTAGGGGACGACCTCCATGCAGCTTATCGAATTCCTGGCGCCGCATTTTCAATTCGTTTCCGACCCGACCGCCTGGGTCGCGCTGCTGACGCTGGTGGTGCTCGAGATCGTGCTCGGCATCGACAATCTGATCTTCATCTCGATCCTGACCAACAAGCTGCCCGTGGAGCAGAGGGCACGCGCGCGGCGTCTTGGCATCTCGGCGGCGCTGGTCATGCGCCTGGTGCTGCTCGCCACCATTTCCATCATCGTCCAACTGACGACGCCGGTCTTCACGGCGTTCGGCCACGGCTTCTCCTGGCGCGACCTGATCCTGATCGCCGGCGGTCTGTTCCTGGTGTGGAAGGCGACCAAGGAGATCCACCACACGGTCGATCCCGACGATCATCAGGACACGATGCTGGGCGAAACGCTTAAGATCTCGCTTGCCGGCGCGATCTTCCAGATCCTGCTGCTCGACCTCGTCTTCTCCATCGATTCCATCATCACCGCCGTCGGCATGACCGACGAGATCGCCATCATGTATATCGCGGTCATCGCGGCCGTGACCGTGATGATGCTGGCGGCCGGACCGCTGGCGGACTTCATCGCCAAGAATCCGAGCATCGTCATGCTGGCGCTGGGCTTCCTGCTGATGATCGGCATGACGCTGATCGCCGACGGCATGGGCTATCATGTGCCCAAGGGCTACATCTACGCGGCGATGGGTTTTTCGGCGCTGGTCGAGGGGCTCAACATGCTGGCGCGGCGGCGCAAGAAAGCGAAAACCGGCGACCGGCACTGAGACCGATCGGCGCGGGGCGAGCCTAATGCCCCGGAGGAGGCGGACCTGAACGTCGCGCGCCGCGACGGACGCGAGCTCTGGAAACATCTCAATGCGTTGCCGATCAAGCAGATTCACGACCGCTGGATCAGCCAGTATGACGGCCATGCGCTCAGTATCATCGACCGGCTGATGTCCGATCTGGAAGGGTAGGCCTCCGACCTCGAAGGGTAGGACAAAGGCCGGGCGAAACCTGCTTGCCGGGCCGCCGCATGCCGAGTGCCCGGCAACGCGGCGCGGCTGGACGAATTGAGCCGATTTATCTATAAGCCGGCCATTCCGACACAGAGCGCCGTACGTTCACCCGGACGCATCGGGACGCTCTGAAATTGAATTCGAGCCTTTTGCAAAGGCGAGATGACGCATCTCGCGGCAAGACGCTCTAGCCGAACACGACAGGGGTGCCATGGCTGGCCATTCACAGTTCAAGAACATCATGCACCGCAAGGGTCGTCAGGACGCGGTGCGGTCGAAAATGTTTTCCAAGCTGGCGCGCGAAATCACCGTCGCCGCCAAGAGCGGAACGCCGGATCCATCGATGAACCCGCGTTTGCGGCTGGCGATCCAGAACGCCAAGGCGGTGTCGATGCCCAAGGACAACATCCAGCGCGCCATCAACAAGGCCTCGATGGGCGACGCCGAAAACTACGAAGCCGTGCGCTACGAAGGGTATGGGCCGGGTGGCGTGGCCGTGATCGTCGAGGCGCTGACCGACAACCGCAACCGTTCGGCGTCCAATGTCCGCGCCGCCTTCACCAAGGCCGGCGGCGCGCTCGGTGAAACAGGATCGGTGTCGTTCATGTGGGACCGTGCCGGCGAAATCTACTATCCGGCCTCGGCTGGCAGCGCCGACAAGATCATGGATGCGGCCATCGAAGCCGGCGCCGACGATGTCGAATCGGACGAAGAAGGCCACACGATCTATTGCGCCTTCGAGACTCTCGGCGAGGTGTCCAAGGCGCTTGAAACCTCGCTCGGCGAGGCCGAATCGGTCAAGGCGATCTGGAAGCCGCAGAACAATGTCCCGGTCGACGAAGAGCGGGCGCAGTCGCTGATGAAGCTGGTTGCGACGCTCGAGGACGATGACGACGTGCAAAGCGTGTACGCCAACTTCGAAGTCGACGACGAGACGATGGCCAAGCTCAGCGCGGCGTGAGCGAAGGTCGTCCGACATGAGTAAAGCTCAGTTGCCGGCCATCCGCATCACCTACTGCACGCAATGCCAGTGGCTGTTGCGTGCCGGCTGGATGGGGCAGGAACTGCTCTCCACCTTCGGCACCGATCTCGGCGAGGTGACGCTGGTGCCGGGCACCGGCGGCATCTTCACCATCTCCTGCAATGAAGTGCTGGTCTGGGATCGCAAGCGCGACGGCGGCTTTCCGGACGCGGCGAAACTCAAGCAGCTGGTCCGCGACGTGATCGATCCGGATCGGGATCTCGGTCACGCCGACCGCAAAGGCCATAGGTCGAAGGGCGACACGCAAGAAGATCCGGCGTGAGCAAGGCCTCTTGCGTTTCGCAGAGCCTCTTTAGAGCAATGCGAAGATAAAGCAGGCCATCGCCACGATGGCCGTGATGGTACGGACGTGGTTCCACATCACCCATTGGCTCAGGTGGTTCGCCCACACGGCCGCGCCGTTGCTGCTGGCCGGATCGACGGCGGCGAGCGCATCGTTGAGCGGCACGTTGAAGGCCATGGTCACGATAGGGTTGCCGACCAGATAGAGCACCGCGCCGGCAAGCAACCAGTAGGTGCCCGAATGGCTCCAGCCCAAGAGAGCGGCGGCAATGAGGACGAGGCAGATGAGGCCGGTGCCGAAAAGCGCGGTCATGAAGGTCGGGGTGATCACCGTGATGTTGATCGAATTCATCGCTGCGATGCCGGTTGGAACGGGCAGCCGGACAAGGGCTGCCATGACGAACGTGGAAAAGGCGAAGAACACGCCGCCAACGACGCCCGAGCCGATCGCGGCGACGAAGGTGAGGGTTGGAAGAAGCTTCGTCATTTCAGTTGCTCCAGACGCTGGTTGCGGCGGTTTGCTCTCTGCAAATGTGAGTATGTCTCATATTTGCAAAATGTGATAAACACTCGTATTTTGTAAGTCAAGTCATTCCGGTGATTTTACCGGACGCGTTTGTTGGAGACAGTCATGGGGGCAACGCCGGCCAACGAGCAGATCGCTTCGCCGCGCCGGGCGCCGAGCCAGCAGCGCAGCCGCGAGCGAGTCGAGCGCATGCTTGCGGCCGCCTCGGCGCTAATTGCCGAACAAGGCAGCGATGCCATGCGCATGGGGGAAGTGGCGGAGCGGGCTGGGGTGTCGATAGGCTCGCTCTACCAGTTCTTTCCGGACAAGCGGGCGATCGTCTGGGCGCTGGCCGAACGCTACACGGCCGAGAGCCAGGCGTGCATTTCGGCGGCACTGAAGGATATCAGCGACGCCGAAGGCCTGAAGCGGGCCTTTTCCGAGCTAGTCGATATCTATTACGGCCTGTTCCTGGCCGAGCCGGTGATGCGCGATATCTGGTCGGGCACACAGGCCGACAAGGCGCTGCGCCAGCTAGAACTCGCCGACAGCCGCGCGAACGCGGAATTTCTGATCGCGGTCCTCAAGCGCCTGCGGCCCGATGCCGATCCGGTGGCGCTCGACACGACAGCATTCTTGGTCTGGCAGATGGGCGAGGCGGCCATGCGGCTGGCGATCTCGGTCGAGCGGCAGGAGGGCGACAGGCTGGTCGCGGCCTACAAGCGCATGGCACTCAGGGAATTGCTGGCCGAATAAGGGGCCGAAAACCCAGCCTTCGGCCAAGCAACAAAAAACCCGCCACAAGGGCGGGCTCTTGATCCGCGAAAAAACTCTTCGCCTTAGAGGCCGAAACCTTCGAAGCGCTTCTTGAATTTCGACAGGCGGCCGCCGCGGTCGAGCAGGGTCTGCTGGCCGCCGGTCCAGGCCGGGTGGGTGGTCGGGTCGATATCGAGGTTCATCGTATCGCCTTCCTTGCCCCAGGTCGAACGGGTCGTGTATTCGGTGCCGTCGGTCATGACAACCTTGATGGTGTGGTAGTCGGGATGGATTGCGCTCTTCATGGCTCTGTTCCTGGCTTGCCGGCGCGGCGGACGGGCATAAGCCTGCGTCGATGCGCCTCTTTTTAAAACTCGAAGCCGCAGCTATTGAGGAGCCACGGCTTCTAAAACGGTCGGCGTGCCTATACATCAGCCGGAATTGAATCACAAGGCCGCGGCAAGCGCATATTGAAGCGCATGAGCTGAAGTGGCTAGAGGAAACACCGAGATGGCGCAATCAAGCAGCGCAGACGAGCGCCGACGCTCGCTCAAGCCGCTCAGACGCCTGTTTCCGTATATCGCCGGATATCGCACGCTGGTCATCGGCGCCCTTATCTCACTGGCCATCGCGGCGGCAACGACATTGGCACTGCCGCTGGCCGTCCGGCGCATGATCGACCACGGTTTCTCGTCGGCCAGCACTACCTTCATCGCCGAATATTTCGGCGCCCTCGTGGCGATGGCCGCCGTGCTGGCTGCGGCGTCGGCCGGCCGCTACTATTTCGTCATCACGCTCGGCGAGCGCGTCGTCGCCGACATCAGGCGCGATGTCTTTGCCCATGTGACGACGCTGTCGCCGGCCTTCTTCGACACCGCCCAGTCTGGGGAAATCGTGTCACGGCTCGCCGCCGACACCACGCAGGTCAAGTCGGCGGTAGGCGCTACCGCATCCGTGGCGCTGCGCAACGTCATCCTCGGTCTCGGCGCGGTGGGCATGATGGTCATCACCAGCCCGAAACTCTCCGGCCTAGTCATTGCGGCGATCCCCGTGATCGTGCTGCCGCTGGTCGCCTTCGGCCGCTCGGTGCGGCGCAAGTCAAGGCAGGCCCAGGACACGCTTGCCGACGCGACGGCCTATGCGAGCGAGCAGATCGGCGCGGTGCGCACGCTGCAAGCCTTCACCAATGAGAGACTGGTCACCGGACGATTCTCGGGCGCGGTGGAAGCCGCCTTCGAGGCAGCGCGCGCCTCGATCTTCGCGCGCTCCTTCCTCACCTTCTTCGCCATCTTCACCATTTTCTCCTCGGTCGTGGCGGTGTTGTGGTTCGGCTCGCGCGACGTGCTCGCCGGCACGATATCGCCTGGCACGCTTGGCCAATTCCTCCTCTATTCGGTGTTCGCCGCCGGCGCGCTCGGCGCGCTGTCGGAAGTCTGGGGCGAACTCGCGCAGGCCGCCGGTGCCGCCGAACGGCTGACCGAAATCCTGGCCGAGACGCCGGCGATCCAGGCGCCGGCCGATCCGAAGCCGCTACCGGCGGTTGCCAAGGGCGCGATCGTCTTCGAGAATGTTTCCTTCTCCTATCCGGCGCGGCCCGATCGCGCCGCCGTCCACGGCCTGAGTTTTCAAGTCATGCCTGGCGAGACGGTGGCCATCGTCGGCCCATCGGGTGCCGGCAAGAGCACGGTGTTCTCGCTGATCCTGCGCTTCTACGATCCCGAGACAGGCAAGATCCTGATTGACGGCGTCGACGTGCGCGAGGCCGATCCCGTCGCGGTCCGGCAGCGCATCGCCATCGTGCCGCAGGACGTCACCATCTTCGCCGCGAGCGCGCGCGACAATATCGGTTTTGGCCGGCCAGGTGCCAGCAAGGCCGAGATCGAGGCGGCGGCCAAGGACGCATTGGCGGACGAGTTTATCCTCAGGCTCGAGAACGGCTATGACAGCCAGGTCGGCGAGCGCGGCGTGACGCTGTCCGGCGGCCAGCGCCAGCGTGTGGCGATCGCACGTGCCATCCTGCGCGACGCGCCGATCCTGCTGCTCGACGAGGCGACCTCGGCCCTCGACGCCGAAAGCGAGACATTGGTGCAGACCGCGCTCGAGCGGCTGATGCAGGGGCGCACCACCATCGTCATCGCCCACCGGCTGGCGACTGTGCTGAAGGCCGACAGGATCCTGGTCATGGATGGCGGCCGTATCGTCGAGGAAGGCACGCATCAGAGCCTGGTCGCCAAGGGCGGCATTTATGCCAGGCTCGCCAAGCTGCAGTTCGAGACCGGCGCCAGCGCCTTCAGGGGCGCGGCGGAGTAGCAGGTTCAGTTCGTCTCGGCGAAACGAAAATTGTCATCCAAGCGGCATCTCATCCGCCGTAGCGCTGCTTCAGATGATTGACGAAATACACGGCGTTGAGCTTCTCGCCGGTGGCGCGCTCAAGCAGGTCCGGCGTCGACCAGCGCGATCCCTGCGACCAGATCTTCTCGCGGCGCCAACCGTTGATCGCCTCGAAATTCCCCTTTGCAAGGTCTTCGTCGGCTGAAGGATGCTCGCGCGTCAGCGCAGCCCATTGCTGCGCCGCCATCATCGCGCCCAGCGTATAGGACGGGAAGTAGCCGAAGGCGGCACCCGGCCAATGGACGTCCTGCATCGGCCCGTCGGCGGGGTTGTCGATGGTCGAGATACCAATATAGTCGCGCATCTTGGCATCCCAGGCTTCGGGCAGATCAGCCACTTCGAGGCTGCCCGAAACAAGCTCCTGCTCCAGTTCGTAGCGCAGGATGACATGCAAGGGATAGGTCACCTCGTCGGCGTCGACGCGGATCAGGCCACGTTCGACACGATGCACATGCGGCAGGATATCGTCGAGCGACCAGGCTTCGCCGAGATGCTTCTCCACCACCGGCAGCGCCCAGCGCCAGAAGGCAGGATTGCGGCCGATCTGCTTTTCGACGAACAGGCTCTGGCTTTCGTGCACGGCCATGCCGCGGGCCTTGCCCAGCGGCCAGTGCGACCACGTCTTGGGCAGGTTTTGTTCGTAGAGCGCATGACCGGTCTCGTGCAGCACGCCCATCAGCGCCGACAGGAAATCCGATGTCTTGTAACGTGTGGTGATGCGCACGTCGCTCGGCACGCCGCCGCAGAAGGGATGGTGCGATACCGACAGCGAGCCATGCGTCAGGTCGAAACCGACCGCAGCCATCATGGCAAGGCCGAGTTCACGCTGCTTGTCGATCGCGTAGGTNCGGCTTCAGCGGATGCTTGCGCAGCCGCGCCTCCTGGATCGCCACCGCCTCGGGCACGAATCCCTTGAGGAAGGCCTTCAGGTCGGCGAAGACGGGGGTGATGTCGGCGGTGCGGTTGCCGGGGTCGAATTGCTCCATCAGCGCGTCATAGGGAGCTAGGCCGAGGACATCGGAGCGCAGGGCCGCCTCTTCGCGCACCAGCGCCACCACGCCTTCGAGAGCCGGCTGGAAGCCAGCCCAATCGTTCTTGGCGCGCAGGGCGCGCCACAATTGCTCGCAGCGCATGCGCGCCGTCGTCTGGCGCTCGACGAATTGGACCGGCAGGCAGGTCAGGTTGGTGTATTGCCGCCGCAACTCGGCGAGAGCCGCCCGCTGCTCATGGTCCAATGCCTCGCCTTCGGCCGCGGCGATCCAGTCCGATATTTCCGGCGCGGTCGCCCTGGTGTGATACATGCCGGCAAGGGCTGCCATCGCCTCGGCGCGCTTCTCGCCACCACCGACGGCCATGTGGGTCGCCTCATCGGCGCCGAGGATGGCCAGCGCATGCTCAAGCGCTTCGAGCTTGTGGCCGAGATCGTCGAGTTTGTGAAAGGACATGGCGGCTTCCGTGGTTGAGGACGGGCGAAAAGACACCAACGCAAAAGCATTGGCAACCCTCGGATACCATCCGGCAGATGCAGCTTGCGCAAGCGAGGTTCGGCATGAAATGCTGTCGGCGACGGATGAAGGGGAGCAGAATGATCGGCAACATCCTGGTTGGGCTGGTGGCCTTGATCCATGTCTACATCGTCTATCTCGAGATGGTGCTTTGGGACACGCCGCGCGGGCACAAGACATTCCGCCTGACGCCAGAATTCGCCGGCGCCTCCAAAGTGCTCGCCGCCAATCAGGGTCTCTATAACGGCTTTCTCGCCGCCGGCCTGATCTGGGGGCTTTACCTCGGCGCCGCCGGTTTCCAGGTCAAGGTCTTCTTCCTGTTGTGCGTGGCCATTGCCGGTCTCTATGGCGCGGCGACGGTCGGCCGCAAGATCCTGTACATCCAGACCGTGCCGGCGGTGGTCGCCCTGCTCGCGGTCTGGCTCGGTTGGTAGGCAAGATGGGCTGGTAAGGAAAGAAAAAGGACGCCAGCGGGATTGGGGTCCCGAAGGCGTCAATGGGTCCCTTCCTCCAGGACGTTTCCAGGCCGGAATAGCCTCAGCCGTTCGGATAGTTTCCGCCGTCGGCACCATCACCCATCAGGAAACCGCTGCCGGTGTCGACCATCAGACGCTGATCCACATTGTCGAGCCGGCGCAGCAGGTCATGGTACTGCGCGGCCGGGATCCTGCCGTGATCCGACGCGGCTATCCTCTCGGCGACCTGACTGATGCGGGCGGTGCGCATTTCCAGGCGCTCCGCGACTGCCGGGGTGATGTGGTTGGCTTGCCTGGCGTCGACGATGCCCTGATGAACACCCCGGACCTGCTCAACGAGCGCCTTGACACGGGGGCCTGCCATGTCGGTGGGGGCGGTTGCATCGAGAGCACCCTTGTGGTGGCCCGCGGCATAGGCGCCGGCGAGCGGGACGGCAATGAGAATTGCGGCAAGTGTTGCAGTCTTGAGAGATGCTGATGAGCGCATGGTGCGCTTCCTCCTGCTGGGAAGGAGAGCGGCCGCGCCGCCTCGCCTTCCGACCATTTTGGGTCGTCCAGTCCCGTCGCGTCGCGATGGGAGGCATCGCCGGCGGTTCTCGGCCCTGCGCGGCAAGCTAGGAGCGCTTCGGCGGGAAGGGTAATTAAAAAAAGATAATCTTTTCAGGCCTTGCCGGCCGATGTCTGCGCCCTAGAGTTGAGCCGGCGAACAATTTCGCGTGAGTTCGCGTGATGATGGATCAACGTTCGGTGAGCTTAAGTTCAATGCGGCGGTTCTTGTTGCGCGCCTCTTCCGTGTCGGCGGGATCGAGCGGCTGGAATTCCCCGAAGCCGGCGGCGACGAGCCGGTTGGCCGGTACGCCATTCTCGATCAGGAACTTGACCACCGAGGTCGAGCGCGCCGTCGACAGTTCCCAATTGTCGCGATAACGGCCGGTGCCGGACAGCGGCTTGTTGTCGGTGTGGCCGTCCACGCGCAGCACCCAGTTGATCTCCGGCGGGATCTCTTTCTGCAGTTCGATAATGGCGTCGGCGAGCTTCTTCATCTCGACCTTGCCGGCATCGTTGATCACTTCGGATCCGGTCGGGAACAGAACTTCCGACTGGAACACGAAGCGGTCGCCGACGATGCGGATGTTCTCGCGATCGGCCAGGATTTCGCGCAGACGTCCGAAGAAATCGGAGCGGTAGCGGTTCAGTTCCTGCACACGCTGCGCCAGCGCCACGTTCAGGCGACGGCCGAGATCGGCGATCTTGGTGTTGGAATCGCGATCGCGCGTTTCGGAGACGTTGAGGGCATCCTCGAGCGCGCCGATCTGCTTGCGCAATGCCGCGATCTGCTGGTTGAGGATCTCGACCTGGCTCAGCGCCTGCTGGCTGATCTGGCGCTGGTTGTCCAGTTCGCCGCCCAGCGCCGCGGCTCGCTGGTTGGCGGCGTCGCCGGCACCCGCACCTTGTGCCAGCAACTGTTCGAGCCGGCTCTTCTCCGCCTCCGCCGCCGACAGCGACGCCTGCAGGTTGGCCAGCGAATCGTCCTTGTCCTGTGCCGTCGAGCGCTCCAGCGCCAGAAGCTGCGTCAGTTCGTTGATCTGCGAATTGAGGCGCGACAGCGCCGTATCCTTGCCGGAGATTTCGCGCCCGAGCAGGAACTGCGCCAACACGAAGACGGTAAGCAGGAACATGATGGCGAGCAGCAGAGTCGACAGCGCGTCGACGAAACCCGGCCAATAGTCGATGCGGCGATCGGTACGCCGGCCCCTGGCAAGCGCCATCCTAGTGCACCCCGGGCTTCTTCAGCGCGTCGGCGATCTTTTCCAGCGTGTTGCGCATCGCCTTTTGTTCGTCTGACTGGGCTTCGACCCAGTCACGCATGATCTGCTGTTCGGAGCGCATGTTCTTGACCAAGCCCGAAATGCCGTCGGCGAGATTGGCCATGGCGGTGGCGACGCGCGGGTTGGAGCCGCCGCCATTCTCCTGCAAGCTGCGCAGCCGCTCCGACAGGACGCGGATCTCGTCAGAAGACTCGGCCTTGGCCGGGTCGGAAACGACGATATCGGACGACAGATCCGTGACCGAGGACAGCCAGTTCTCGAGCTCGGTGTAGAAGCGCGTCTGGGCGCGGCCGGCCTGCAAGTCGAGGAAGCCGAGCACGAGCGAGCCGGACAGGCCGAACAGCGAGGATGAGAAGGCGGTGCCCATGCCGGCCAGCGGCGCCGACAGGCCCTGTTTCAGCGAATCGAGAACCGCGGCTGCATCACCCGTGCCGGGATCGAGCGATTCGATGGTCTCGCGAATCGAGCCGATCGTATTCAACAGGCCCCAGAAAGTGCCAAGCAGGCCGAGGAACACCAAAAGGCCCACAAGGTAGCGCGAGGTGTCGCGGCTTTCGTCGAGGCGCGTGGCGATGGAATCGAGCATTGTGCGCATCGATGAGGTCGAAAAGGCCATGGACGAGGAACGGCCGATCATCGCCTTCATCGGCGCCAGCAGCACCGGTTCGGTGGTCTCGGAGCCGGCTCGGAAAGAGTTGACCCAGCGGACCTCGCGAAACAGCCGCCCGACCTGCGTGAAGGCCAGCAGGATACCGACGACGAGCACGCCGACGATCAGGCCGTTGAGGCCCGGGTTGGTGACGAAAGCGGTGGTGACCTGGCGGGTCAGGATGGCGGCGATGAAAGCGACGATGGCAAGGAAGATGACCATGGTCAGCAGGAAGACCTGCGGACTGGACAGCTTATGGGGGTCGTAGATCAGCACGTCGGAGCGCCTGCCCATGCCGAAGGATCTGAGAAAAGCCATCCGTGCCCCGTTTCCGATGCCGCTGCCGCCGATCACGTAGTTGGCGACTCTAAACGGAATTGTGACCGAATTGAATGGTGCTTGGCAATATTGCCACAGGCGGACTTTGGAGCCGGCGCATCAGAGGCGGTTGATGACCAGGCAGTCCACCATGGCCGCCAAATGCAGGCCGGCACCGGTCACGACGAAGCCGTGCCACAGTGCGTTGTGGAAGCGTAGCGCCTTCCAGGCGAAGAAAATCACGCCGCAGGAATAGACGACGCCGCCGGCGACGATGAGCACGATCGACGTGGTCGGCAGCGTCTCGACGAGCGGCTTGACGAGAACGATGCCGCTCCAGCCGATGGCAAGATAGAAGACGATTGCCAGCCTGTCGAAGCGGCCGGGGAAAACCACCTTGATGGCAATGCCCGTTGCGGCCGCGGTCCAGACCAGAACGATCATCCAGCGCGCCAGCGGCGAGTTTCCCAACTGGGCGAGAAAGGGTGTGTAGGTGGCGGCGATCAAGAGGTAGATCGCGGCATGATCGAAGCGGCGGAGGATCCATTTCGCCGGCGAGGTCACCGGCCAGAGATTGTAGGTCAGCGATACCGAGAGCACGGTGAGCAGCGACACGACATAGAAGGCGGCGGCGATATATTCGCCCGGCCCGACCCGGAAGGCGGCTAGCGCCAGCAGCGCCGAACCGGCCGCGATCGCCAGCACGATCCCGACAGCATGGACAATCCCGTCGGCGATCGTCTCGGCGCGCGAATAGTGCCAGCGTCCGATGAACGGAATCTCGATCTGTGGCGGGGTGTTGGTCATCTATCGTCCTGCATCACCCCATATCTGGGCAGCCGACGGACAGTATTTCAAGCTTTGTTTGCGGTTTTACGACTGCGCGCTTGCCTTGACGCAATTCCGGACGGAACCGCGAACACTTTTCCTGGAATTGCTTCAGCGCGGCGGGAGCGGCTTTTTCACCGTCTTCAGCAAGGCGCGCTGGATGATCTCGTTGCCGGCGACGACCGTGCCGGTGTCCAGCATGTCCTGTCCGCCATCCATGTCGGAGGCGAAGCCACCCGCTTCGCGGATCAAGAGCAGGCCGGCGGCCATGTCCCAGGCCGACAGGCCCACTTCCCAGAAGCCGTCCATGCGCCCGGCGGCGACATAGGCAAGATCGAGCGAGGCGGAACCCATGCGGCGAACGCCCGAGACCTCGGCCATGACGTTGCGCAGTTCGACCAGGAAATTGCCGTGATGGCCGCGGCCGAGATGCGGCACGCCGCAGCCGATCACCGTGTCGACAAGCTTGGTGCGGCCGGCAACGCGCAGGCGGCGATCATTCATGAAGGCGCCGCCGCCGCGCTCGGTGGTGTAGAGCTCGTCCATGGCAGGATTGTAGACGACGCCGGCAACGATCTGGCCCTGGCGCTCCAGTGCGATCGAGACGGCGAACAGCGGAATGCCGTGCAGGAAATTGGTGGTGCCGTCCAGCGGGTCGACGATCCAGCGGTGCTGGCTGTCTTCGCCGGCGACGGCGCCGCGCTCTTCCATCAAGAAGCCGTAGCCGGGACGTGCCTTCGACAGTTCGGCGAAAACGATGTCCTCGGCCTTGCGGTCGGCCTGGCTGACATAATCGCCGGGGCCTTTCATCGAGACCTGCAGGTTCTGGACTTCGCCGAAGTCGCGCGACAGCGAGCGGCCGGCCTTCATTGCGGCCTGGACCATGACGTTGAGGAGGGCTGAGCGTGCCATAGTGCTTCTTCCTGGTGCGGCGCTTTAAATTCTGTCTCGATGCATGCCGGTGACCCAAACCGCGGCCACTTCCGAGCGACATGCATGCATCAGTCGGCGCGGCGCACGTAAGTGATTTCGTTGGTGTCGACGATGATGCGTTCGCCGGCGCCGATGAAGGGTGGCACCAGCACGCGAATGCCATTTTCCAGCACCGCCGGCTTGTAGGAGGATGCCGCCGTCTGGCCCCTCACCACGGGATCCGCCTCGGTGATGGTCAGAGTCACGTAATCGGGCAGCGAAATGCCGATCGGCCGCTCCTCGTAGAGCTGAACCGTCACCATCATGCCGTCCTGCAGGAACGCGGCGCGGTCGCCGACGAAATCCTTGTTCAGTTCGAGCTGCTCGTAGCTTTGGGTGTCCATGAACACCAGCGCGTCGTCCTGCTCATAGAGGAAGGAAAAGTCCTTCAGGTCTAGCCGGATCTGCTCGACCGTCTCGGCCGAGCGGAAGCGCTCGTTGAGCTTGGTGCCGTTGATGAGGTTCTTCAGCTCAACCTGGTTATATGCGCCGCCCTTGCCGGGTTTGACGGTGTTGGTCCTNTTCGCCTACCGCCATCAGGGCAGGCGGTTGGCCTTCTGCAGGGCCTGCTTGGTCTGGTCGTCGCTCAGCCCTTGCAGGAAATCGTCCATCTGCTGATCGATGAGGCCGGCGCGGCGGGCGGCGATGTACCAGGCGCCGGCGAGCACGAGGTCGGGATCGGTGCCGATGCCTTGCATATAGAGTTTTGCCAGCCGGTTCTGGGCCGCGACATTGCCGCCTTCGGCGGCCTGCTTCGTCCAGCCGAAGGCCGATTTCAGGTCGCGCGCGCCGCCCCGGCCCTCGATCATCCAGGCGGCGAGATCGATCTGCGCGGTGTCGTAGTTCTGACGGGCGGCTTGCGCCAGAAGCCGCCGTGCCTGTGCATCGTCGTGCGGCTTGCCGCCGACGCCATTGGCATAAATCTGCGACATGGCGTACTGCGCGTCGGCGAGACCGGTCGCGGCAGCGCGCTCATAGTAGGAAACCGCCTTGGCCAGGCCGGCATCGCCTGGATCCTGCTGGACCAGTATCTGCGCGAAATTGAACTGCGCCAGCTGGTTGCCGGCTTCGGCGGCAGCCTGCATCAGGGCATAGGCTTCCTTCGCGTCCTTCTTGACGTAGCGGCCGTCGAGCAGCATCAGCGCATATTGGAACTGCGATTCCGGCACACCCTGCTCGGCGGCAAGTGCGTACCATTTCGCGGCCTCGGCCGCGTTCAACGGCACGCCCAACCCACGCGACAGGATCTCGGCCACCAGCGTCTGCGCTGCCGGGTCGCCATTCTGCGCACGGACCAGCGCCAGATTATAGGCGGTTTTGTAAAGACCACGCTGGAAGGCACCATAGGCAGCGTCCGCCGGCTTGGCGCCAAAGCGGTTGGGATTGACGCTATCGGCCGACGGCAACGGCGCGGGTTCCGATGTAGTGGCGGGCTGCGGCAGCTGCTTTTCGATCGGCTTGTCGGTGTGCACGCCGGTTTCGGGCTTGGGCTGCGGCAAGGGTATGGTTTCGGCGGCGGCGGCCAGGATCATTGCCGCCGCAAGCAGAGCCTGAAGGGAAAGCCTTGCCAGGAACACGTCAATCCTCGAGGCGCGGCGCTGTTTCGTCGAGCAGCGCATTGGCCCGCGCGATCGCCACCTTCGGATCGACGCCGTCGGCGAAAACGGCGCTCGACAGCGCGACGAATTCGGCGCCGGTGGCGGCCACGGTTTCGACAGAGGCAAGATCGGAACCGGCCTCGACGATGCAGGGAATCTGGATCATCTGCGCCCACCATTCCCCCATTGACAGGTTGCGCGGATGCGGCTCGGGCTTGTTGTCGTAGCCGAACCGGCCGAAGAAAATGTAGTCGGGCCGGGCTTCGCCGAGTTCGAGCGCGTCGTCACGCGTCTTGGCGCCGCCGGCGCCGACCGTCATTTTCGCCTGGAAATGTTCAATCGTCTCGGCGAGTTCGGCCTTGGAGACCTCGACATGGATGCCGTCGGCCTGGACGCGGCCCGCGATGCGGGTGTCGCCAGCGATAATGACGGCCACTCCGGCGGCCTGCGCTGCCGGCACGATACGCTCGGCGAAGGCCTGGAAGGAGGCCTCATCCATGCCATTTTCGGGCAGGATCAGCGAGGCGACATCGCCGCCGTCGAACGCGGCCGTGATCCTATCCACCGGTACGCCGGACGGCGCGATCAGCACGATGCGGCAGCGGTTGGGGGGCGTTGCGTCATTCATGGTTCTTCGATCCCGGGTTTCGCCTATGCCGGGCGAAGATGGTTGGATTGCGGCATAGAGCAAACTGCCCGCTTTGAACAGGCGGGCAGCCGGGATCGCGATTTTTGATCCGCCGGACAGCCGGCGCGTCGCCTTACTTGATCGGCTCGGGGCTCGCGGCGGCCGGTCTCGGTTTCCACAACGTCCAGCCGAGGTTCATGCCGGCGGCCGCGATCAGGATGGCGGCGGCGCCGACGACCTGGCTGAGGTGCAGCCGATGGCCGAAGGCGGTGACATCGACCAGGATGGCAACGACCGGATAGATGAAGGACAGCGACCCCTGCAGATGCGTCGGCAGCTTCTGGATGGCGCCGTACATGAGGATGTACATCAGGCCGGTGTGTACGATCCCGAGCGTTGCCAGCATGGCCCAGCTCCATGGATCGCCGGGAAGATGCGCCAGATTGGCGAAGGGCGCCAGCATGACGACGCCGACGCAGACCTGAATCAGCGCGATCAGATGCGGCGGCGTGCCCTTGAGCTTCTTGGTGACGATTGCCGCGACGGCCCAGAAAAAGGCGGCGGCCAAGGCCATCAGGATGCCGGCGAAATAGTTCGTGCCGACATCAGCGGCATCGGGAGCAGCGGCGACGATCAGCAGCATGCCGGCGAAGGCGATTGCCAGCCATGTCAGCTTGGTCAATGTCAGCCGCTCGGCGAACAAGAGCGCGCCGAAGCCGACCAGCATGAAAGGTTGCGTGTTGTAGACGGCGGTGGCGATCGAGATCGACGCGCGCGAGAAGGCGCTGAACAAGAGCAGCCAATTGATGACGATCGCCGCACCCCCAAGCGCCGCAAGGCCGATGACGCGCAACGAAAGCCTGTTTCGCAGCAATCCAAGCGAAGCGCAGATAAAGAGCAGCGTCAGCGCGCCGAACGCGCAGCGCCAGAACACGACGTCCATGATCGGCTGACCGGACATGACGACGAACCAGCCGATCGTTCCCAGGATCGCCATTGCGGCCGACATTTCGACCGTGCCTCGCACCGTATCGTTCATAATAGCCCCTGAATTCGTTGAGGCGGCATAATCTCATGTGAGGCCTGGGCTATCCACCTCCTAGAAAAGGCGTTATGATGATATTACCTAATTAAATTAGGCATCCGCTCGAAATCTGCGAGAAATAGAAAATGCTGGATGATTTGGACCGAAATCTGCTGGAAATCCTGGTCAGGGATGCGCGAACCTCGCTGAAGGATCTGGCGGCCCAGGTTGGGCTATCGTCGCCGAGCGTTTCGGAGCGGCTGCGGCGCCTCGAGGAGCGCGGCGTCATCCGGGCGTTCACCGTCGAGATCGAACCGCTGGCGCTCGGCTATACGCTGCAGGCGATCGTGCGGATCAAGCCTCTGCCGGGCAAGCTGCACATCGTTCAGAAATTGATCGAGGAGATTGAGGCGTTTGGAGAATGCGACAAGGTAACCGGCGACGACTGCTTCGTCGCCAGGCTGTTCGTGCGCTCGATCGGCGACCTCGACGGCATTCTGGATCGCATCGCCGACAAGGCCGAGACCAGCACCGCCATCATCAAGTCACAGCCGATCCGGCGGCGACCGCCGCCACTGGGATTGCCGGCGGCCTAGTAGGCCTAACACCGTGTGCCGTGGTGGAAAGGGGCGGCCACCAGTGTCAGTCTTCCGCCGGATGACCGTCCGAGGAGAGGGCGATTACTATATTTGGCAGACCATGGCCAATCGAGGCTTCCTTCGTATTAAACCGTACGCGTAAAGCCGAAGCGGAACAAACGTTGACCCTTCACGTTCGCCGTGATGGTGCTCTACTATCTCGACCTCACCGACAACGGAACCGCATACCCGGACACGGGAGGAACCGATCTTCCGAGCCTGGAATCGGCTGAAAACGGGGCGGCAAAGGCACTCCTGGAGATAGCCAAAGACAAGATTTCGGACGGCACCTTCCGAAAAGAGGTCGCCTTGCATGTGCATGACGGTTCGAGCAAACCAATCCTTGTGGTGAAGGTTACGTTCGAGCTAGTTCGAAACAGGCCTGAGAACGATGGAGCCTTGGGAGCCTGACGATTACTTCAATGTGAGCGCGCGCCTCTATCAGCAACGGGCGGTGGCACATGTTGAGAACTTGCGCTCAGATATCGAAGAGACGCGCCGTATAATCGAGGAATCCCGCAAGCTCCTAGACCGGCTTGCCGCCAATTTAGGCGCTATCGTGCCGTAGGAAAGGTCCTGACAGGCGGCGTTTCGTTAACTTGGGATAAGGGTGCTACAATCGGGCATGAGCAAAAACCCGGCCTTCATCGTCTATCGCCCGCCTGCCAAGGGGTTCCCCTTTCTGGCCGTGATCCTAAAACCAGACGGCACAGCTACTGCCCACCCCTTCAACACCGAAGAAGAGGCTTTACTCTTCAACCGGGAGGCAGCGACAGCGCTTGGGCACGGCATCAAACATTAGGCCAGCCGTTATCGCCCGGAAGAACGAAGACCGAACAGATTCATGCGGTAACGCTCCGGGTCCGCGTTGACTCAGTTACACAGCTCCACGATGCTCGGGGGTGTTCGGCACAATGCTGGTAAACACCTTTCATGCCGCGCTTAAAGACCGAATAGTAGCCTTCCAAGGTGTTGGTGTGCACGACGTCGCGAACGTATTCCTCACGACCATGGTTGATGGTGCCGTGCGCCGCGAACTTCGGGCGGATACTGTCATACACGCGGCCAAACCGGACCTGGCTGACGAACTCGAGCGGCCGATGTTCCTGCTGGTGTCGGCGCGCCGCTGGTCAAGGTGTCATGGCTAGGCGGGCGGCTTGCTTTTGCTGTCGCTCGGCTCAAGATTCTAGGCTATTCAAGCGTTGACGCGCCTTCCCTCCAGATCAGTTCCTCCTCATGTCAGGCCTGCTTCTCGATCCGTGGTTCTACGCGGCCGCCATTCCGGCGGTCATCCTGGTCGGCCTGTCCAAGGGCGGCTTCGGCGGCGCGGTCGGTTTCGTCGGCGTGCCGCTGATGGCGCTCACCATGCCGCCAGTTCAAGCGGCCGCCATCCTGCTGCCGATCCTGTGCCTGATGGACATCGTCTCGGTGTGGACATGGTGGGGCGTGTACGATCGCAAGATGCTGGTCGACATGATGCCGGGCGCTGTTCTCGGCATCGGGCTTGGCTGGCTGACGGCGGCACTGGTCACCGAGGAAGCGGTGCGGCTCATCGTCGGCGCCGTTGCCATCATCTTCGTGCTGCGCTGGCTTTACCTGCAAGTTCGTCATGGTTCCGACCATGCGGCCGCACCTAATCGCGTGGCCGCGGCCATGTGGGGCACGGTCGCAGGCTTCACCAGCTTCGTCGCCCATGTCGGCGGCCCGCCTTTCCAGGTCTATGCCTTGCCGATCCGGCTCGACCCCAAGGTGCTGTCGGGCACGGCAGCAATCTTCTTTGCCGCCACCAATGCGCTGAAACTCATCCCCTATTTCGCACTCGGCCAGTTCGACACCGCCAATCTGACGGCGTCCGCCGTGCTGATGCCGCTGGCGCCACTGTCGACCATCGCCGGTGCTTGGCTGGTGCGGCGGATGCGGCCAGAGATTTTTTATCCCTTCACCTATGCGACCGTGGCGGTCGTGGCAGTGAAGCTTCTGTGGGACGGGATCGCCGGCATCATGTAGCGCTCCAGCCCGCGTCAGGCGGCGCTGGGCACCATGCGTCTTGGCCGGCTGAGCGCCATTGTCGCACCGGCGGCAAGGACCACCACCATGCCGGCGAGAATCACGACGTCGTGTAGGGTAGGCTTCAGAACCATGTCTGTGATGATGACGAGCATGACCGCATAGTCGAAGCGGGCTGCCCGCAGGATGCGCTGTCCATAGCCAAGTGCCGCCGGCGTCACGCCATCCCTGGCGATCATCGCGGCCATGCGGTCGGCGGTCGGCTTGAAGACGAACATGCCGATGCAGAAGGTTGCGGCGTAACCGGCAAGCCCGATCAGGACCCAGAGATCGGAGAAGCCGATCCAGAACCAGCACATGATCAATCCGAAGACCAATGTCAGCATCGACATCGGCGCGAAGAAGCGGTTGCCCAGCTCGCCGGTGGCACGCATCGCCTGCAGCGTTCCCTGGATGTTGCCGGCACGATCCGCCAACGTCGCCTGCACCATCAGCGTGAAGCCGCCCCCGACCCAAAGCATCGCCGAAAGGATGTGCAGCAATTTGACGATGGAATACCAATCCATGGCTTTGTCCCCCGATGCCCAATGATTAATGGCGAGGCCGCGCCATTGCCCGCCCGCCGCTTCGATGCCTCAGCTTTTAGCGCCGCGGCTGTTTCGGAACGATGTCGAGGAAAAGCCAGCTGTGTTTCAGAGCGCCGGCTAATGAAAGCAGAAACCAATATGATGAACCGCCGCCCGGGTTTTTTGCTATCGTCGGCAGCGTCGGGGGGCGACATCGTCCGGAAACACTGTCGATGCTAGTGCCGACGCCGGAAATCCGGCGGCGACAGCGCTCGCCTGACGATCAACCATTCCCAGCTTGGGAAAAGGCAATTCGGGGGACTAATATGCAAGGGGTAGCACGGAATTTCTTCACGCTGGCGATCATCTACGCGCTGTGCGGCATGGCGCTCGGCATCCACATGGCGATCAGCGAAGACCACGGCCAGATGCCGACCCACGCCCACACGATGGTGGCCGGTTGGCTGATGTCGGCGGTCTTCGCGTTCTTTTACCACCTGTTTCCGGCTGCCGGGCAAAAGACGTTGGCCCTCGTCCATTTCTGGCTGACGGCCATCAGCGGCATCGGGCTGATGATCGGCCTTTATATACTTCTCGCCGGAAATCCGGGGATCGAGCCGTTGCTGGGGATATCTTCGATCGGCTTCTACGCGGGCATGCTGCTGTTCGCCTTCATTGCCTTGCCGGTGGTGTGGAAAAAAGCCTGAGTGGAGGCTGAACTCGGCCGGTACGGCT
The DNA here is from genome assembly GCF_000502415.1 of Mesorhizobium sp. LNHC229A00. Lineage (NCBI taxonomy): Bacteria > Pseudomonadati > Pseudomonadota > Alphaproteobacteria > Hyphomicrobiales > Phyllobacteriaceae > Mesorhizobium > Mesorhizobium sp. LNHC229A00. The sequence goes on along the minus strand of NZ_AYWQ01000005.1, from coordinate 13,151 downwards.
GTGTTGTTACGGCACAGGAGCACGATGTTGGGTAAAAAAACATCACGGCCGTTAAGGGTTCATTAAGCTTTACAGGCGTTTACTATGTCCATCCAGTGATCTGGATTCTTACCGAGTGGTTGGAGCCACTTTGTTTGACGCCTCCCTGTTAAACTCCTGAGAGCCGCCTTATCCGCGGCTCTTTTTTTTGTCCACGTTCAGGCGGCATTCCGCACGGCCGATAGCCGTTAACCTTCTGTTAAACATGTGCTTGCCTTCACCTCGGACGAAGCGCATTTTCAAGCTTCAGTTTTGTAGGGTCACGGGTGTATCGGCAGAGAGCCGAATCGGCCGGTTGCAAGTGCAGGGGCGTTATCAATGAACGAGCCTTCGAAGGGCATTGCGAAAACCGTCAAACTGGCGGAACGCCGGGTGTTTTCGCACTCCTTCAAACCGCTTTACCAAGAAGGCATGGGCCTGGTCGAACAGGCGGCGGAGTATCTCGACGGCAAGGGCCGGGCAGAAGCCAAGAAACTGTCGCGGCTGGCGGCCACGCTCTACGCGGCCGAATCGATGCGGCTAACCACCAGGCTGATGCAGGTTGCCTCGTGGCTGCTTTTGCAGCGTGCGGCGAATTCCGGCGAGATGACCCGCGATCAAGTCGCTTCGGAAAAATCCAAGGTGCGTCTCGACACCGCTTCCGCCCATGACGAGGCGGCCGGCTGGGCCGAACTGCCGACCGATTTCCTCGATCTCGTCAACCGATCGTTGCGACTGCAGGCATTGGTGCGCCGCATGGACGAAGAGATCTATGGCGCGGGTGCCGTGGTCGACATGCAGCCCTTGGCTCGCCGGCCCAATCCGGTCTCGGACCAGATCAGCCTCCTCAACACGGCGTTCGCCCGCAACTGAGAAACGTCGAGGCCTTCTCGGTCGGGCTGGGCGAGCGTTTCCGGTTTGTTCACTTTTCGCTGGCATCGCTGTCCGCCGGAGGTACACTCACGCCATGGGGGACGCGATTCGCATCATCGGTATCGATCCGGGGCTCAGGCGCACCGGTTGGGGCATCGTCGAGAGTCTCGGCAATTCCTTGCGCTTTGTTGCTGCGGGGACCGTGCGCTCGGAGGACAAGGCGGCGCTGGCGACGCGGCTCTGCCAGCTGCATGACGGGCTCGCCGAAATCCTGCATCGGGCCATGCCGCATGAGGCCGCGGTCGAACAGACCTTCGTCAACAAGGATGCCGTGGCGACGCTGAAGCTCGGCCAGGCGCGCGGCATCGCCATGCTGGTGCCGGCGCGCGCCGGCCTCGTCGTCGCCGAATATGCGCCGAACGCGGTGAAGAAAGCGGTGATCGGCGTCGGTCATGGCGACAAGAAGCAGATCCACATGATGGTGAAGGTGCTGCTGCCTAAAGCGATCTTCGACACCGAACATGCCGCCGACGCGCTGGCCATCGCCATTTGTCACGCGCATCACCGGCAAAGCGTGGCGTATCGCATGGCGGCATTGGCGTCATGAGGGGCCGCGGCGAATGATCGGCAAGCTCAAGGGAACACTCGACGAGATCGACGAGGACCATTGCCTCATCGACATTCATGGCGTCGGCTACGTCGCCTATTGCTCGGCACGCACGCTGGCCGCACTGCCTTCGCCCGGCGAAGCGGTGGTGCTGTTCATCGAGACCTATGTGCGCGAGGATATGCTGCGGCTCTACGGCTTTCAGTCGCAGCTCGAGCGCGAATGGTTCCGGTTGCTGATGAACAATGTGCCGGGAGTCGGCGCCAAGGTGGCGCTGGCCATCTTGTCGACGCTGGCGCCGGCTGATCTTGCAAATGCCATTGCACTGCGCGACATCGCCATGGTTTCCCGCGCGCCCGGCGTCGGCAAGAAGGTGGCCGAGCGCATCGTCACCGAGTTGAAGAACAAGGCGCCTGCCTATGCGGGCGCCGCCACCGGCACCATTGGGCTCAAGCAGGAACTCGGCGAAGGCGTAGCGCCCGCGCCGATCACCGACGCAGTCTCGGCACTGGTCAATCTCGGCTATTCCCGCGACACCGCCGCCAACGCGGTGTCGGCAGCGCTGAAGACGGCGGGCGAGGGCGCCGACGCGTCCAAACTGATCCGTTTTGGGCTGAAGGAACTGGCACGGTGATATGGTTGTTGGAAAAGAAAGTTCCGACTATCTTGTGATCGGCAGAAAATTTTCGGAAAGTAAGAAAATGGGCGCTTATGCTAGTCTGACCTCGAAAGGCCAGCTCACAATACCAAAGGATGTGCGGGACGCGTTGTCACTGAAAACAGGTGATATGATCGCCTGGACGGTCGTCGACGGCAATTTGGTTGGGACGCCTCGCAATCTCGAATTCGCCGACCTCGCCGGATTTCTGGGAGATCCGCCCGGTGGCCCAGCTTCGCTGGAGGAAATCGACGCCGCGGTGCAGGATGCCGTTGGCCGGCATGTTTTCGGAGACAAGCTGCGGAGCGGGAAAGAGGGCGACGCGTGACGTCGATAGGCATTGATACGAACGTTCTGCTTCGAATGGTGCTGAACGACGATGCAGAGCAACGCGCAAAGGCTCTCGCATTCGGCGAAAGCCTCAAAGAGGACAAGTCCGGCTTTGTGAGCCTGATCGTGCTAGTCGAATTCAGCTGGTCGCTGAGTTCGCGCTACAGGCTGCCTAAAGAACAGGTGCTGACTGCAATCCAGCGACTGCTAAAGATCAGGACGTTGGTCTTTGAGGATTCGATGCCATCGTAATTGCGCTCGAAAGATCGAATTTGCCGCACGTGGATTTCGCCGATGCGCTGATCTCCGAGCACAATCGAAATCTCGGTTGCGCCCATACAGTCACGTTCGATCAGCGGGCCGCCAGATCCATTGCCGGTATGGAATTGGTCGCATGAGCCTTTCCCCCCGCCTCATTGCACCGGAAAAGCGCGGCGAGGATGCCGAGCAGACCTTGCGGCCGCAAACACTTGACGATTTCGTCGGCCAGGCGGCGGTGCGGGCCAATCTCAAAGTCTTCATAGAGGCAGCCAAGGGCCGCAAGGAAGCGCTCGACCATGTGCTGTTCGTCGGACCGCCGGGGCTGGGCAAGACGACGCTGGCGCAGATCATGGCGCGCGAACTCGGTGTCAATTTCCGCTCGACCTCGGGTCCGGTCATCGCCAAGGCCGGCGATCTCGCGGCATTGCTTACCAATCTCGAAGAAGGCGACGTGCTGTTCATCGACGAAATCCACAGGCTCAACCCGGCCGTGGAGGAAATCCTCTATCCGGCGATGGAGGATTTCCAGCTCGACCTGATCATCGGCGAGGGACCGGCGGCGCGTTCGGTGAAGATCGACCTGGCGCGCTTCACGCTGGTCGCCGCCACCACGCGGCTCGGCCTGCTTACCAATCCGTTGCGCGACCGCTTCGGCATCCCGGTGCGGCTCAATTTCTACACCGTCGAGGAGTTGGAGCAGATCGTCCGGCGCGGCGCGCGCATCCTGCAGATGCCACTCGGCGACGACGGTGCGCTGGAAATCGCACGGCGCGCGCGCGGCACGCCGCGCATTGCCGGCCGGTTGCTGCGGCGCGTGCGCGATTTCGCCTCGGTCGCCGGCGACGGCCATGTCGACCGCCTGATCGCCGACGAGGCCTTGACCCGGCTCGAAGTCGACGCGCTCGGCCTCGACGCCCTCGACCGCCGCTATCTCAGCATGATCGCCCGGAATTTCGGCGGCGGTCCGGTCGGCATCGAGACCATCGCCGCCGGCCTGTCCGAGCCGCGCGATGCCATCGAGGACATCATCGAGCCCTATCTGATCCAGCAGGGATTTATCCAGCGTACGCCGCGCGGGCGCGTGCTGACCGCCAATGCCTGGAGCCATCTCGGCCTCGATGCGCCGAAAGATCTGGCGCAGCAGCAGATCAATCTGTTCCAGGAAGAATAGCCACGCAAGCGATCGGGCGCGGGTTTCCCGGACCAGCGATCAAGCATCAGTGAACGGGCCTGCGCAAATTCTCCTCATCTTCGCCGGTTTACCGGCGTATTGCTGGATTGTATCGGGTGCGCTGCATCCCTGCATGTCCTCCTCCCGACCGAGATCGCTTTTGGGTGACATGTAGCAGCGCATGCCGAAGTGAGGTGCCGGAGCCACTTGATGATAACCAGACGCGGGTTCCTGCGCTTTATCGGCGGGTCGTTCCTGTCGGTCGCCTCCTTCAGCGCCTACGCCGTCGGCATCGAGCCGATGCTGCTGACGCATGTGAAGCGCTATGCGCTGACGCCACCGCATTGGCCGGCCGGATTGAAGCTGCGGGTCGTCGCGCTGGCCGACATCCATGCCTGCCGGCCGTGGATGACGCCGGAGCGGATCGCTTCGCTTGCCGAAGAGGCGAATGCCCTTAAGCCGGACCTGATCGTGCTACTCGGCGACTACATAGCCGGCATGCGCCTGGTGTCGCAAAGGGTGACGCCGCCGGAATGGGCTGGCGCCCTGTCGGGCCTCAAGGCGCCGCTCGGCGTGCTGTCGATCCTTGGCAATCACGACTGGTGGGCCGACGGCTTCGCGCAGCGTGCCGAAGTCGGCCCGACGATCGCGCGCAAGGCTCTGGAGAAAGCCGGCATCACGGTGCTGGAGAACGACGCCGTGCGTCTGGAAAAGGACGGACATGGCGTCTGGATCGCCGGCCTCGCCGATCAGTTGGCGCTGTTGCCGAAAAAGAAGCACGAGCCTCCCAGGGGATTGGATGATCTCGACGGCACGCTGGCCAAAATCAGCGACGCCGCGCCCGTCATCCTGCTGGCGCACGAACCGGACATTTTTCCAAAAGTGCCGTGGCGTGTGTCGCTGACGCTATCGGGACACACCCATGGCGGGCAGGTGCGCCTGTTCGGCTATTCGCCGATCGTGCCGTCCCAGTTCGGCAACCGCTACGCCTATGGCCATGTCGTCGAGAACGACCGCAACCTGATCGTCTCGGGCGGGCTTGGCTTCAGCAATTTGCCGATCCGTTTCGGAATGCGTCCGGAAATCCTGCAGATCGACCTCGGCTGACCAGCGCGTCAGGGCAGGCTTCGGATTGCGTCCAGCACGTCAGGCTCGGCCTTGTCGCCATTGAACGCGCCGACGACGCCGAAAGCCCCGCCATAGCTCCACACCGACCATGAGAAGCCATGCGCTTCGGCCCGAGCGATCATGTCCCTGACATAGGCGGCCCGATATTCGGCCGGCATCACATAGGCATTGCCATACTCCTGGCGGATCATGCCGAACTCGCCCAGCGTGATGTCTTCCGGCTTGATGCCGTTGGCCTTCGCCCAAGCTTCGACAGCCTTGAACGGCGCATCCATCAAGCCAAGCAGCTTGTCGGCGCTGTCCATGCTGGCGACCTGCTCGTCGAGATAGGCAAGCAGGCCATTCTGACGTGTCCACGGCGCCTCGGCCTTGATCCGGGCGCGGATGGTGTCCAGCGTCACATCAAGCTGCGCCTTCGGCACAGCGGTCAAAGGATAGGGAAGGCCGGTCACATAGGGAATGAAGTCGCCGGCCCAGGTCGCGCCCTGATGGGTGAGCAGGAACGGGTCGTAGGAGTGGAAGGTCCAGATGACGTTGTCGTCGGGGATCGTCTTCGGGTCGATCTTTTCCAGAGACGAAGCAGCGGAATAGCAAGCTCCGGTCAGGACCAGCGTCAGTTTCGTCGCCGAGGCGCGCGCCGCCGCGAACAGCTTGCGCTGGCGGTCGGGCCACAGGCTGGTGCCGTCGCTGTCGCAATCGACGATCGGCTCGTTCATCGGCTCGAAAGCGACCTTTTCGGGATCTTCGGCGGCCAGCTTGCGCGCCATGCCGCGAACCACCTCGACATAGCGGTCGAAGGTCGCGGGGCCGTCCATCACCTCGCCCATGCCGATCTTGCGGCCGCCGCCGGCCGGAATCAGGTGCATGTCGACGATGACCTTCAGCCCGGCGCGATTGATCATGCGCGCCGAGTCCAGCACGCTGGCATAGAGTTGGTCACGAAGGTCCGTTGTCTTGTCCGAGAGGAAAGGCGACGGATCGACCGGCATGCGCAGGAAATCGAAGCCGGCATCCTTCAGCGCCTTGAGGTCGTCCTCGTTGAGGAATTTGCGCCATTCCGGGTAGGGCAGGATGGCCTTGGCATCATCCCACTGATCCTCACCGGGCCAGGTGACCCACTGGTCGAGATTGAGACCACGCTTCATGGAGAAGGTCGCCGCCTCACCCGAAAGTGTAGAAGCGGCCAGCGCCAGCACGACCGCCATCAAGCTCTTGATCATCGTCGTCAACAGTGCCATCGGGTTCATGCGCCAAGAAAATACCTGCCGCGTCGGCATCCAAAAGGGAAGCGCAATGGGCGATCATNGATACCGATTTCTCGGGCGTCGTCTATCACGCGCGCTATCTCGAATTCCTCGAGCGCGGCCGCTCCGACTATCTCAGGCTCACCGGCGTGCATCACACCGAACTCGCCGACGGCAAGCACGGCGAGAAGATCGTGTGGGTGGTGCGCCGCATGGAGATCGACTTCCGCATCCCCGCCCGTATCGATGACATCCTGACCGTCGATACCCGCACCGAGACCATTTCCGGCGCGCGTCTCTTCATGGCACAGCAGCTCAAGCGCGGCGACGAGGTGCTGGTCGAGGCCAAGGTCGAGGCGGCGATCATCGGCGAGAACGGCCGGCCGAGGCGTTTTCCCAGGGAATGGGTGGCGGCGTTCATGCCCAAGGTCTTTCCCCAAGACTGATTGGACGGATCGCGTGCTGACTTCGCCGGCGGCGCCGCTGGGGCGCGGCAATGCGCCGCGCCTTATGGACTAACCCATCCTTAACCATAACGGTTCATGAAGAGATTGGTGAAGATTGGCCTTATCCAGCGCCTTCCTTTCACCAATATTTGCCCCGAAAAGGCCGCTAACGGCACGGTTTGGGGTGTCCGGTAGCTTCGTGCGAACCGACCACAAGGGATGCCATGGGCCAGCCGCCAGCTTCGCCCGGAAATCTTAAGGACGTAACGATGGAAAATATCGCACTCGCCGAACCGGGCGCGCAATTGTCGATTTGGGCCTTGTTCATGCAGGCCAGCTGGGTGGTCAAGCTGGTCATGATCGGGCTGCTCTGCGCTTCGGTGTGGACATGGGCGATCATCGTCGACAAGCTGGTTGCCTATGGCCGCATGCGGCTGGCGCTGAATCGCTTCGAGCAGGTGTTCTGGTCCGGACAGTCGCTGGAAGAACTTTACCGCACGCTCGCCGACCGCAAGACGACAGGCATGGGTGCCATTTTCGTCGCGGCGATGCGCGAGTGGAAGAAGAGCTTCGAGAAGGGCGCCAAGACGCCGCTCGGGCTGCAGACCCGCATCGACAAGGCCATGGACCTGGCGCTGACCCGCGAGATGGAGAAGCTGGAGGGGCGCCTCGGCTTCCTCGCCACCACCGGTTCGGCCGCCCCCTTCATCGGCCTGTTCGGCACGGTCATCGGTATCATGACCTCCTTCCAGGCCATTGCCGGCTCCAAGAACACCAGCCTCGCGGTGGTTGCGCCCGGTATCGCCGAGGCGCTGCTGGCGACAGCCATCGGCCTGCTCGCCGCTATACCGGCGGTCATCGCCTATAACAAGCTGTCATCGGATGCGAGCAAGATTGCCGTGCGCATGGAAGGGTTCTCCGACGAGTTCTCCGCCATACTCTCGCGCCAAATCGATGAAAAAGTCGCGCCGAAGGCCTGAGGGACGATCATGGGAATGTCTGTAGGCGCAGGTGGTGGACGTGGCGGCCGAGGTCATAGACGGCGTGGGCGCCACCATGCACTGATGTCGGAGATCAACGTGACGCCGATGGTCGACGTCATGCTGGTGCTCCTGATCATCTTCATGGTCGCGGCACCGATGCTGACGGTCGGCGTGCCGATCGACCTGCCGGACACGCAGGCGAAGGCGATGAACGCCGACACGCAGCCGATCACCGTTTCGATCGATGCGGCGGGCAAGATCTTTCTCCAGGAAACCGAGATTCCGATCGAGGAGCTGGTGGCCAAGCTGCAGGCGATCTCGAAGACCGGCTATGAAGAGCGCATCTTCATCCGCGGCGACAAGTCGACCGACTACGGCACGGCGATGAAGGTGATGGCCCGCATTTCGGCCGCTGGCTACAAGAACATCGGCCTGGTTTCACTGCAGGAACAGGATCAATAGACGCACGATGAGGACCGGCCTCACCACATCGGTGATCTTGCACACGGCGGTGCTGGCCTTCGGCCTGTTCACGCTGTCGGCGCCGGCCGCGCTTCCGTCCGCCGATGTCGAGTCCGTCGCGGTCGACATCGTGCCGATGGAAGCAATTGCGCAGAACCTGCAGGGCGACAAGAAGGCCGTCATGCATGAAAAGCCGGCGCCGTTGCCGACGCAGCGTCCCGATATCGTCCCGAATGCACAGAAGGTCGGTGAAAACAGCGTCGATACCGACAAGCCGATAACGCCTGAAGCCAAGCCGAAACCCGTCGACACGACCTCGGCTCCGGCGCCAGCGCCGACCCCGAAGGAGATCCCGAAGACCGAGGACGTGCCGAAGCCGCAGGAAAAGCCCAAGCCCATTCCGGCGACGGAAGTGGCGCCAGCGCCGACGCCCAAGGAAGAGGTCAAGCCTGAGCCGGTCAAGCAGACCGAGCCCAAGCCGACTCCGGCAAAGCCCGCGCCGACACCGCCGCCGCAGGACAAGACCGCCGCCATCGATCCGACGCCCGAGGTCAAGCCGGACGCCGTCGCCGAGGCCATAGCCAAGGACCCGCCCACCGAGGAGACGCAGTTGCCGAATTCGGCGCCTGCGCCGGAGGCCCGGCCGAAGCCACAGCCTGCACAGGCCGAAAGCGCCAAGGCGCCGGAACGCAAGGATGCCGACAAGCCAGTCAAGGAAGCCTCGTCCAAGCCAAAGTCGGACGACAAGCAGTTCAACGCCAACGAGATTTCGGCGCTGCTCGACAAGCAGAAGCCGTCCGGCGGCGGCGCCAAGCGCTCGACGCAGCAAGCGTCGCTCGGCGGCGACAAGGATCAGGGCCAAAAGCTGTCGAAGTCGGAGCAGGGTGCCCTGGAAAGCCAGCTCGGCGGTTGCTGGACCTTGCCGGCCGGGCTTGAGGGTTCGGAGAATTTCGTCGTCGTCGTCCGTTTCAACCTGAACAACTCCGGCAAGCTCGACGGCCGTCCGTCCGTTGAAACATCAAGCGGCAACAGGCAGTTCGACGAGAGCGCGGTGCGCGCGGTTCAGAAATGCGACATGGCCGGCCTGCAGGTTCCCGCCGGCAAGCAGGACATCTGGAACGACATCCGGGTCACCTTCGATCCAAGGGAGATGCTCGGCCTCTAAGGCCCTGTCATCCAAAAATCAGTATGAGAAGCGAGAAGACATGAAATCAATCCTCAAGCCGCTCCTGATGATCGCAGCCATGGCGATGGGCATGACCGCTGCCGGCACGCTGCCGGCGCTGGCGCTCGTCGAGCTCAACGTCAACAAGGGCAATGTCGAGCCGCTGCCGATCGCCATCACCGACTTTCAGGGCGGCGACGCACTTGGCGCCCAGATTTCCCAGATCGTCACCGCCGATTTGAAGCGCTCCGGCCTGTTCGCGCCGATCGACAAGAGCGCCTTCATCGAGAAGATCGCCAATCCCGACGCAACCCCCCGCTTCGACGACTGGAAGGTGATCAATGCGCAGGCTCTGGTCACCGGCAGCGTCAGCAAGGAAGCAGACGGCCGCATCCGCGCCCAGTACCGGCTGTGGGACACATTCGCGGGCCAGCAGATGGCCGGTGAGCAGTTCTTCGCCAACGACGCCAATCAGCGCCGCGTCGCCCACATCATCGCCGACGCCATCTATGAGCGGCTGACCGGCGAGAAGGGCTATTTCGACACGCGCGTCGTGTTCATCGACGAGTCCGGCGCCAAGAACGCGCGCAAGAAGCGCCTCGCCATCATGGACCAGGACGGCGCCAACGTCCGCTATCTTTCGGACGGCAGGTCGATCGTGCTGACGCCGCGCTTCTCGCCGAACCGGCAGGAAATCACTTACATGTCCTATGAGAGCGGTCAGCCCAGGGTCTATCTCCTGCAGATCGAGACGGGGCAGCGCGAACTGGTCGGCAATTTTCCAGGCATGACGTTTGCACCGCGCTTCTCGCCCGACGGCCAGAAGGTGATCATGAGCCTGCTGCGCGACGACGGCAATTCCAACATCTTCGCCATGGACCTGCGCAGCCGTTCGACGACGCGACTGACCAACTCGACCGCCATCGACACCTCGCCCTCCTATTCGCCCGACGGCAGCAAGGTGGTGTTCACCTCCGACCGTGGCGGTCGCGCGCAGATCTACGTCATGGGCGCCGACGGATCGGGCCAGACCCGCATCTCGTTCGGCGACGGCGTCTATTCGACGCCGGTGTGGTCGCCGCGCGGCGACCTCATCGCTTTCACCAAGCAGAGCGGCGGCGAATTCCAGATCGGCGTCATGAAGACCGACGGCTCGGGCGAGCGCATCCTGTCGTCCGGGTTCCAGCAGGAAGGCCCGACCTGGGCGCCGAATGGCCGCGTGCTGATGTTCTTCCGCGACGCCAACGGCGGCCCGAAACTGGTTTCCGTCGATCTCACCGGCCGCAACGAGCAGCCGATCCCGACGACGAATTTCGCTTCGGATCCGGCCTGGTCGCCGCTGCTGGAATAGGGTCGGCTGAATTGCCGCACACGTCGAAAAGGGGCCATTTCGACCCCCTTTTCCATGCCTTCGTCGCGTTTTAGCCGCATTTCCGCCTAGGGTCCGCGCCAACTGTGGCCTGTGACAAACAGCTGCGGACGGGCAGCCTAAACCAAATTTTAACCGTGTTTCTTGAATGCCAGTTAACCCAAACGTGGTTACTGGGTGATCAACGAAATCACTCGAAACATGATCACTCGAATACGAAGGAGAGGCGGCATGGGCCGTATCGCAGCACTGACCAGAAACCCGGCCATGATCGCGCTGGTGGCGATGCTCGCCATCACCGGTTGCGCTTCGAAGAAGACCCCGAACAGCGCTGCTGACCTTGGCCTCAATGGCGCGGGTGCCGCAACACCCGGCTCGGCACAGGACTTCACCGTCAACATCGGCGACCGCATCTTCTTCGATACGGACTCGACCTCGATCCGTGCCGACGCACAGACGACGCTGTCGCGCCAGGCACAATGGCTGAACCAGTACAAGCAGTATGCCATCGTCGTCGAAGGCCATGCCGACGAACGCGGCACGCGCGAATACAATCTGGCGCTCGGTGCCCGCCGTGCCGCCGCCACGCGGGACTTCCTGGTTTCCAAGGGCGTTTCGGCGAGCCGTCTCAAGACGATTTCGTACGGCAAGGAACGTCCGGTCGCCGTATGCGACGACATCTCCTGCTGGTCGCAGAACCGCCGCGCCGTCACCACGCTCAGCGGCGCTGGCTCCTGAGCCGTCGCGCGCCGAAAGGCGCGCACGGCACAGATGGCAAAAATACAACACCTCTTTGCGAAAGGCGGCCCTCGGGCCGCCTTTTTCATATCCTGACGCCCGAAACAAAATTTGGCCGAAGTCTCGCGTCCTGCTATGAGCCGAGGGCGCTTGGCTGGTCTCACATCGATTGGAAGGCGCGAACAAGCTAACGATTGGACGGCGAGAGACACATGCATTTGAGATCGGTTCTGAGCGGCACGCTTGCGCTGCTGCTCCTATCAGGCCTAACCGCTTCGGCGAGCGGTACAGGGCAATCAGCCGAGCCCGGCTTTTCCTTCCATCTGCCGACACTCGAGTTGCCCAGCCTTTTCGGCGAGAAGAAAAAGCAGGATCAGGTCCAGCTCGCCCAGTCGAGCGGCGCCGGCGTGACCGGGCTCGAGGACCAATTGCGGCAGCTGACCGGCAAGGTCGAGGAACTCAATTTCCAGATCCTGCAGATGCAGGAGCAGATCCGCAAACAGCAGGAAGACAACGAGTTCCGCTTCCAGCAGCTAGAAGGCGGCTCGCAAGGTGGTCAACCGCCGGCGCAGAAGAAATCAGACGCCACCACCGGGACCAACACCGACGTGGCCTCGGCCCCGGCAACCCAGGCGCCGGCCGATGCCGGCGCCGCGCCGGGCGGCGATCAATCCACAGGCGGCAAGACGGTCGAGGACGTCATCGTCGAATCGCCCGACGGTGACCCCGGCAAGGTGATCCCCGGCAAGGGAGCGCCCGAAAAGACCTTTGGATCCATCACTGTCGACAAGAACGGCAATGTGATCGATGCCGGCGGCAGCACGCAGGCGACCGCGCCGGCACAGGACACGGCACCAGCCGCCAGCGCGCCGGCCAAGGCCGGCAAGTCCGGCGGCACGGTGGTCGCGGCGCTGCCCGCGACCAACAATCCCGAAGAGCTTTATCGCAACTCCTACCAGTTCATCCTGTCGGGTGACTACGGCACCGCCGAACAGGGTTTCCGGGATCATATCTCGCGCTTCCCCAAGGACGCCAAGGCGGCGGACGCGCATTACTGGCTGGGGGAATCGCTGCTTGGCCAGCAGAAATACCGCGATGCGGCGGAAGTGTTCCTCGCCGCCAGCAAGGACTATCCCAAAGCCAAGAAGGCGCCCGACATGCTGTTGAAGCTGGGCGTGTCGCTGGTCGGCCTCAAGCAGCACGATGTTGCCTGCGCCACCTTCAGCGAGGTCGGCAAGCGCTATCCCGACATTTCCAGCACACTCAAGGAACGGGTCAAGCAGGAGAAGGCCTTGGCTGCGTGCTGATCGTTCGCAGGGATGTCGCAGCCCCAAAGCCGGGACCGCTTTTTGGCGACATGGATTGATGCTCGATACCGGGCCTGATCTTTCGACTGGACTCTTTTCGCATATCGATTTTTCCAACGGCGCCGTCGCGGCCGTATCCGGGGGCAGCGATTCGACTGCGCTCCTTCTCCTTCTCAAACAGCATCTCGACAAAACCGCACCGTCCGCGAAGCTGCTCGCGGCCACGATCGACCACGGCTTGCGGCAAGGTTCGGCCGATGAGGCGCGGACCGTGGCGAAGCTTTGCGCGGATCGCGGCGTCGCCCACCGCATCCTGGCCTGGTCAAGCGCCAAGCCGTCGACCGGCCTGCCGGCGGCGGCGCGCGAGGCGCGCTACCGGCTGCTGGCCAGC